>QQVI01000054.1 GCA_003388545.1 Actinomycetota bacterium | reverse complement strand
GAGGTCTTCGAACATCTCGGCCGGCAACGCACCGGGTTGTGAGTAGAGGATCACCTGCTCCTTGAACACCATGAGCGTCGGTATCGAGCGAATGCCGAACGCCATTGCCAGTTCCTGCTGGTCTTCGGTGTCGACCTTGGCGAACACGATGTCGTCGTGCTTCTCGGACGCAGCCTCGAAGGTGGGAGCAAAACTGCGACAAGGGCCGCACCACTCTGCCCAAAAGTCGACGATGACCGTGTCGTTGTTCTGAACCGTCTCGTCGAATGTCTCTTTTGTGAGTGCCACTGTGGCCATGAAAAATACCTTCCTGGATTTGTTGGATTCCCCATCTACAACCCTATCTCTGCGCGATTTGTTCCGGGAGATCGGCTCCCTGAGGCTAGGACGCACGCTCGTTGGAACTGGCTCTCCGGCTCGCGACCTCATCGTGGGCGTAGGCGGAGCGCATCGTCCTGCCTTGGCCTGTAAGGTGCCGCGAATGCCGACCCTGCAGAAGATCCGATATTCGGACTGCGACCCGCAAGGCATCGTCTTCAACGGCAATTACGCCCGCTATTGGGATGACGCGGCGACCGACTGGCTAGAGGAATTGGGGTTGGGTGGTCCTGAAGTCGGTGGAAACGGCGTCGAGGTTGTCACCGCGCGACTCGAGATCGACTTCAAGTCCGCGGCGCGCCTGGGTGACACTCTCCAGACGACGATCCGGGTCGAGCGATTCGGCACCGCTTCGATGGACATCGATGTCGAGACGACACTGGCCGGGAGCGATCAGGTCGTCGCCACCGGCAAGCTGGTGTGGGTTTTCGTCGATCCGGAGCATTTCCGGCCGGTACCTGTGCCCGAACACATCAAAGATCGGCTGCAGAACGCAACCTCGTCGAAATAGGCCCTGACCAGGGGAAAGGACACATCACATGGAGCTAGGAGCGTTTTCGGTCAGTCTTTCGGTCTCCGACATGGACGAGTCCCGAGACTTCTACCAGAAACTGGGTTTCGAGGCGGTCGGAGGCGACGAAGAGTCGTGGCTGATCCTGAGAAGTCCCGACTCGACCACGATCGGGCTGTTTCATGGGATGTTCGAAGGGAACATCCTGACCTTCAACCCGGGATGGAACTCGGATGCCGAGGAGATCGATGAATTCACTGACATCCGCAAGATTCGTGATGAGCTCATCGATGCAGGGCTACAGCCGGACAACGACACAACGGGAGAGACTCAGAGTCTGGTCCGGCTAGTTTCACACTGACCGATCCCGATGGGAATGCGATCCTGATCGATCAGCACCGCTGAGCCCGTCCCTCCTCTAGTTCGCCCATAATCCACGTTATGTCAAGTAAGAGGATCCCGACTTGGGTGTTCTCCCCCCTTTGGGTTGCTCGCCGGTTCTACATCCGTTGGTGATAGGTAAGGGCCATTGCCACACACTCACGAAGCTCGTCGGTGGGCCAGGGCTCACCGATCTTGAAGAGCAGCGCCCGCTCTCCGTCATAGGTGAAGGTGTCCCCGAAGAGGTCCTCGAATTGGCCTATGAGATTCGTCGAGCAGATGAAGTACATCGCATAGTCGTAACCCGAGTCCCGTCCGGCTGGTGCGAGACGGATCGTGCTGCCACTGCCAGTTTCGACTGTGCGGTAGGCGGGCTGTCCCCATTTGATCGACTCTTCGATCGGACCTACACCTTGGGTCTCCTCGGCGGTTTCGAGAATGAGCCGGCGCATCTCGAGCAACCCGAGGCGCACATCTTCACCATATGAGTCGTAGGCGGCGGCCACCTGAGAATCGAGCTTCTCGGTGCCGGCCATGTCAGAAGTCGTCATCGGGATTCCAGTGTTGCTCCGCAGGACTGTAGCCCCGGCTCCCCCGGCCGACGGCCATCCGCTTCCATTCAGGATTCCAGGGCGGCGCGGCGCTCGAGCAGAGCCTCTTCCAACAGACGACGCACACCCGGGAGTCTGGCTTCTTCCACAGAATGCACCTTGACGTGGCGCATCCGTGCACCAGTGCCCTCCAAAAGACGGTCGGGGTCGGGCAAGCCTGCCCCCTGGTAGAACCCGAGGTTCACCCATGACGTGTGCGGCAGGATGTAGGCGTACCCCTCACTCATCTTTTTTGGGCCGAGCCCGTATGTCGCCGCACGATCGCCCAGCCGAACCACCTCGACGGCATCCGGGTGCACTTCGAAGGCGAGATTCCGCAGTCCTTCGGCAACAGGCCTCATCTCGAGCGCAGTCATCTCGAGCAGCTCTTGGAAGGTACCGAACCTGGTCTCAGCCATTTGTCTCCGCCTTCACGGTATCAGCAGCCATCGAGTCGGGCCGACGCGTGCCGTGACAAGTCCCCTCCTAGTCCTTTGCAAGTCGTCTGACGCACCCTCGTCCGATGAGAAAGACATCTTCCACCTCGGGAGCCTCACAAGATCTCGAGATCATCGGTACATCACGACGCTGGGATAGGCCCGGATTCCGCCGGGCAGTCATCGCGACATTGGCCGTTCTCATAGTGCTGATGGCAGTCGTACCGCCTGCCGAAGCTGCGTCGGTGAGCTACAGCGAGGAAGTGAAGCTGGCCGGTGGGGCCTGGATCGAGGAGACCGAAACCACCTTCAGCGACCTGACAGTGAAGGTCTTCTATCTGACGACGCGATCCAGTGACTTTGGGAAGACACACTTTCGCGATCCGCAGGTGACGCTCTTCTATACCCACGAGTTCACCGATCCGGACACCGGCATCGTCACACGTACTGAGTACGAGGGTTTTGCCGCCGAACATGGTGGAACATTCGATTTCGACCCCAAGCTGGGATCAGCCGCAGCTTCGCTAACTGTTCCCCTCTACGGCTATGTCTGCATCGAGGACGGCCCGGCGGGCGTTGTGAGCACCTGCGAGGAGCTTCCGCCGGCAACGGTGGTCATGGAACTGAGTTGGATCGGCACGGGCCCGATAGTGCACGACGAGTTCGGAGACTCGGTCACGGAACTCCCCTGGTTCAAGTACCACAATCGGTCGGTCTCCGATTCCCGAGCGGCCGTGTTGACAGGATCAGTCGCTGGTGATGGCCTGAACCTGGCCGCCGGGCAAGCCGACGTCGGCGTGTTGCTGGTAGGGAAGTATGCAGAAGAGACGGTGACCCCGGGCTAGGCCTCACACGAGTCTCGCTGCTGCGCTCCTACCTTCGCGGCAGCGAGAGTTCCAGCGCTCCAAAGAGTCGGTCAGCATCGTCCGTGCCGATCCTGAAGATCCTGCCATCCTCCAATTCCAGCTCTACTCCGTCGAGCCCCCACACGTTGTACATCCAACCATGCGGGATCTTCCTGACGCCGAACCCGTACCACCAGGGTGTGCGTACCAGCGACACGTCCGATATCTCGGCCATCCCGTAGGAACGCCGAGGTTTCCCGAACCCGAATGCGGCCGAAATCTCGTCGTCTGCGATCACCACCTCGAGTCGCTGAAAGTAGACGAGCACGAAGAAGACGGCGAGCGTGAACCCGAGCGTTGAAAGTGTGAGTGTCAGAGAGCCTGACAACGACGTTGAGATCACCACTGCGAGAAACAACGGCAGGAAGAGAAGCCAGGTCCTCCCCCATTGCACGTGGTGATAGCTCATCGGGATCCATCTTATGGAGATCCTGACATCCGACCCCACCGCGAGGACATAGAGAGGCATGGGACCTGATGCGTTCGATTTCTGGGTCGGCGAGTGGGACTGCGTGACTGAGGCCGGCAAAGCCGCCAACACCGTGACCCGGGAATACGAGGGGAAGGTGCTCGTGGAACGCTTCTCGATCTTGCCCCCACAAGCATGGACCGGGATGAGCGTGTCGGTGTATTCAGAACTCGACGGCTGGCGTCAGACCTGGGTCGACCAGAGTGGCAACTATTGGAACTTCGTGGGACAGATGGTCGACGGTGACCCGTGCTTTGCGACGGCCGGCCGGGTCGATAGTGACCAGCTCTTCAAGAGGATGGTCTTCTCCGATATCGAAGAAGACAGTCTCTTCTGGCGTTGGGAGACCTCGTCCGACGAGAAGACAGTCTCGTCTGGCGTTGGGAGACCTCGTCCGACGAGTCCGAATGGAACATCGCGATGACGGTGTCCTACCGCCGCAGGAACTAGCCACTCCCCTCCCCCGGGTCAGGTCCGTGTCAATCGAACTCAACCGATCGCTTGGCAAAGCCGAACTGGAAGTCATCGATGACGGTCCGCGGCGCATCCGCCGGATCGGATGCGGCACCGAGAGCAATGAACAACGGAGTGAAGTGCTCCACGGTCGGATGAGCGTAAGGCATCCCAGGTGCACGCTCATAGTTGGCCAGGGTGTCGAGATCCCCCGCCTCCAAGGCTTCGGCCACCCAGAGGTCGAATTCCCGGGACCAACCGGGTATCACGTTGTCGTAGAACATCTCTCTGGTTGCGAAGCGGAGACCATGGGTCATGAAACCCGAGCCAATGATGAGCACGCCCTGGTCACGGAGCGGACGAAGGCGACGACCCAACGCGAATAACTGTTCAGGGTCGTGTGTGGGCATGCTCATCTGGAGAACCGGCACATCCGCGTAGGGGTACATGACCTTGAGCGGTACCCAAGCTCCATGATCGAGCCCGCGATGCGAGTGCTGATGAATCTCGACGTGCTCGGGCATCAACGAGCGGAGTTCGCCGGCCAAGGAGGTCGCATCGGGAGTTGGGTACTCCATCGAGTAGTACCGGGGGGCAAAGCCTCCGAAATCGTAGACCAGGGGTGTCGACGCGGCTGTGGCGGAAAGGGCGACCGGTGCACTCTCCCAGTGAGCGCTGATAATGAGCACGGCCTCAGGCTTGGGCAACGACAGGGCCCATCTGGAGAGCTGGCCGATCCAATGCGCGTCGTCAAAGACCGGAGGTGCCCCATGACTCAGATAGATGGAGGGAAGCGGCCCGTCGTCGGCCTTCCATCGTGGTCGAGCCCTGTGAAGAGCCCCGTCCTTGTTCAGGTACTCGTCGAAAGCCGCCCCGGGTTGTGGTGGGTTGATGATGCTCATATCCACATGTTGAACGTTCAACATTCTAGCTCCTCTCGGAGAGGGCGTGACCACATCCACGGAATAGCCAGCTCAATCACGCCTCCGGGTCAAGAGACACCACGCCTGTGCCGAAATATGGAGTGTGTCCGAGACACAGCACCCAACTGCACGGCGCCCATCGAGATGGTGGTTCGCGCTGATAGCGCTTGCCTTCTTGCTCTCAGCCGCCGCGATCTTGATGGCGGTGTTGGTTCAGGAGGAGGCCTCGAAGCCAATTGGCGAGGGCGACGTCTTCATCAACGACGCCAGGACGGCCGCCGCGCATATCGAGTCGAACGCGGATCCGGATATCGCAGTGAGAGTGGCTCGAAACGACTTGGGTGTCGAGGCCGTGTCGGTTCTAGACGCATCCGGCAACGTCATTGCCTCCACATCCAGCAACAAGGTCGGGTATCAACTCAGCAACCAACTGCTCCTAGCGGCGGTCGAGAACCAGAGGTTCACAGCCGTCGCCTTGGCGATTGAGAGCCCGATAGTCCTCGACGGCATCGAGACCTGGCCCGCCGGAACAGTCCTCTACCAGGTAGTGCATCCCATCGAGGAGGCGAGCAACGCACTTCTGATCCACTACGACGTCCCCGAGCTGCTGGGGCGTCGCACCCAACCGGGCGAACTGCAACCTGCGACACTTCAGCTAGCAGGGGCAGCTGCCACCTTTGCGATACTCGGCGTGCTGGCGATATTCGGTCGCGGTCGCACCGCGAGGAGATACGAGGCAATCGAGCTCGAGTCGAACTTTCTCCGACGGCATTCAGCAGAGCTCGAGCAAACGAACGTTGATCTCGAGGAAGCGCGCAAGGCGGCCGAAGAGGCACTGGAGCTTGCGGAGGAGAAGATCCGGATTCGGTCCGAATTCGTCCTGATGATCAATCATGAGTTGAGAACTCCCCTCACCAGCGTCGTCACAGGCGCCGAGCTTGTTCGCAGCGCAGATCTCGAAGACAACGAGAAGGCGTCCCTGATCGACTCCATGGTTCAGGATGGCAACAGGTTGCTCGAGATCATCGATCAGATTCTTGCCGTTGCCCGGATAGAGAATCGCGGTCTCTCCCGGGAGATGACCGAGCACAGTATCGAAGAGCTATGTGCACTCATATCTGCTTCCAGAACCCCCGACCAACAGGCAGATGAGCTGAGGATCAAGACCGATTTGAGCGCTCTCAAACTCGTGGTGGGTTCGCTGGTCGACAACGCACGGACACACGGAGCAAACCGGGTGGATGTGGTGTGCTCCGCAGAATCCACGATCAGTCCCGATCTGGAGGTGGGCAGTCGACCCGAATCAGCGGCTTTCGTAGCCGTCGCCGACGACGGGCCAGGGATCGACCCCGAGTTCCTCCCCCGGATCTTCGAGAAGTTTGAGAAGTCCAGCTTCAGCTCCGGCACCGGCCTTGGGCTCTACATGGCACGCATGGTCGTCGACGCGTTGGATGGCTCGCTCGCTGTACAGACCTCGCCGGCCGGCACAACCTTCGAGATCGCGTTGCCCGCGGTTCGGGTGCGCTCCGGGCAGAAGGTGACAGCATGAGGGGTAGGCTGCTTCTGGCGATTCTCATGGCCGCCGTCGCCTGCACCGCCAGTGATTCGACCTCTAACGAGTTCATCCTCGACGATGGCTCCATCGTTGGACCAGAACGTGTGCTGACCGGTCAACAAACTCTGCGTATCTCAAATGTTGGAGAATTCATTCACACACTCGTCGTCACCGACCAGCAGGGGAATGTCGTTGCCGCCACGGACGTCATCCCGGCTGGAGCGAGCTCGTCTCTCGCCGTCGATCTCTCGGCGGGTGACTATCTGGTCAGTTGCCGTCTGGTGACGCAAACGCCGGACGGTTCGATAGTCGACCACTTCGAAATGGGCATGTGGAGGAACATCAAGGCCGACGGCTGAGGTCGCCGAGAGGTAGGGCACAGAGCGCCGTCATCGCCGGCAGCGCGAGCACAGTGCGTGGTCGGAAGTAGTGTGGCTCCGTGGGCGGAGACCAACTATTCGACTACTCAGGCGCGGCCATGCCCGTGCCAGCGGATCTGACTGCCTTGTTCAAGACAACGTGGGAGGAGCTCGCAAGGCCGGGAAACGGCTGGACGGCGTTCGAGAAGGTAGGACTAGCTGCTGCCGCTAGGCAATCAAGGGCTTCGGGAGAGAAGCCATCCAGCCAGGCCCTCAGTGGAAAGACGGTCGATCTGGTCCACCTCATGGTGAACGCCCCAGCCGAAATCGATCGCGAACTTGCCAGCGCAGCGACCGACTACCTGGGAGTAGTGAGATACGTCGAGCTAGTGGGCTGGGTCTCGATCGTCATCGGCATCGATGTCTTTCAGCAGCTGCTGGGACTGGAACCAGCGCCACTCCCCCAGCCATCGGCTGGCAAGCCATCCGAGGTCGGTGAAGTGAGCTCATTGCGTATGAGAAAGGCGTGGGTCCCGACCACCGGACTGCCCTTGCCGCGATTCGCGCTCAGCGCGGTGCCGCGAACCCAGAGGGTGGCAAACCTCATTCTCGATCGGATGTACAAGCCCCAGGATGATCGCCACTCTTCGCGGTCGATACGGGGGCTTTCTCATACCCAACTCGAGCTTGTCGTGTCCACCGTCTCATACGGGAATCGCTGCTTCTACTGCACTCTCGGCCACCTGACCGCACTGAGAGCGGCTGCCGATCGGGAGGGAGTGACACTGCAGATGGGTGGAATCGTCGACCCGGATCAGGATACTGGGGTCAAGGGAGGGGCTCAGCTCGTGGCAATGGCAAGGTCGGCCGTCAGTCCCAGACCGGATCCGTCGACCGTGACCAACTTGGCCCGAGAAGTCGGTCAACCCGCGGCCGTAACGGCAGCGGAGGTAGCGGCCTGCTTCATGATGATCAATCGGATCGTCGAGGCGACAGGTCAACCCGCTCTCACCAGGCAGCGGGAACGCATGCGACCGTTGCTGAGCGACCTCGGAGTCCTCGAGTTCCCACACGCCGGTTTGACGACCGAGCGCGAAAGGCCGGGGATGATCCGTCGCGTGATTCGGAAGCTGCGAAAGTGAGCCGATGTCTATACGAGTCGAAAGGTCCGGGCCGGTCTGGACGGTCATCAACTCCAACCCCGAGGCGCGAAACGCAGTAGATCCCACTGCTGCCGAGGAACTACGACAAGCCTTCACCGAGTTTGATCAGGACGAAACGGCTTTGGTGGCCGTCTTCTGGGGCGAGGGGGGATCGTTCTGCTCCGGATACGACCTGAAGGCTGCCAGCCGGCTCGACGAGAAACGACCTTTGGCGGATCTCGACTTCCCTCCGGGATCGCTTGAAGAGAGCGTCGACGGGTTTGGCCTGCCAACCGGCCCGATGGGCCCGACACGGCTCGAGCTCTCAAAACCTGTCATAGCTGCAATCGCAGGGCCCGCTGTGGCCGGAGGGATGGAGCTGGCGCTCTGGTGTGACATCCGGGTCATGGAAGAGAGCGCGTATATGGGTGTCTATTGCCGGCGCTGGGGAGTACCCCTTATCGACGGCGGAACGGTCAGGCTCCCTCGACTCGTCGGAGAGGGAAGAGCCCTCGATCTGATACTGACCGGCAGACAGGTGATGGCCGAAGAGTGTCTTCGAATAGGTCTCGCTGAGTATGTCATCGAAGACGGCGAGAGTCGGGAGCGGGCGGAGGATCTCGCCGCTGACATCGCGCGTTTCCCCCAAGAGTGCCTGCGGTCCGATAGGGAGTCGGTGCGCAGCCAGCACGGTCTGCCCCGGCTTGCCGCAATGGCACAAGAGTGGGAGATCAGTTCTCCTGTGCTGGCTGCCGAGGGTATCGCAGGCGCCGGTCGTTTTGCTCGGGGCGCCGGACGACATGGCACCTTCGAGGACCACGATGACTGAGAACGAGCTCGGCCAGCCAATTGGCGACCCTCTAGGAGACTGGACACCGCCGCAGTTCCCCTCCCCCACCTTGATGCAGGGAAGCCACGTGGTGCTCGAGCCACTCTCCGAATCGCATGCCCCGGCTCTCTTCGAGAGTCTCGTGACGTCTCCAGAGTCGCTATGGACATACATGTCGTTTGGGCCATTCCCGTCCGTCGCGGATCTCGAGCAGACTCTCGTCGAGCTCATCGAAGCGGACGGATGGCTCCCTTATGCGATCGTCGTTGGGTCGAAACCCGTCGGGTTTGCCTCCTATCTCCGCATCGACCCGCCTTCTGGCGTGCTCGAGATCGGCTCCATCGTGTTCTCTGAGGTGTTGCAGAGGACGACCGCCGCAACCGAGGCCATTTTCATGATGATCGATCGTGCTTTTCAGACTGGATATCGGCGTTGTGAGTGGAAATGCGATGCCCTCAATGAACCATCGCGGCGAGCAGCCCAACGCCTCGGCTTCACCTATGAAGGCACATTCCGCAAGGCCACTCACTACAAGGGTCGCAATCGCGACACGGCCTGGTACGCGATCGTCGACGAAGAGTGGCCCCGGATCAGGTCGGCTTTCGAGACGTGGCTGGAACCCGACAACTTCGATCGGGACGGTCTCCAAGTCAGGTCGCTGAGTGACGTGCTGGCCGACCTTTCTGGATGAAGCCAACCGATGTCCTTTGCTTGTGGCAGGTGCTCGATGGGCCTAGAGTGTTCGGTGTGAAGAACATGACGCACTCCGCTCTCCTTCTCCTCATGTAGGGCGACGCGTCTTTTCGTGCTCGCCCGCCCCCGGTCCGGGGGCTTTTTCATTTCCCGGACCATCCGCCCCCTCACCATCCAGGAGTCCTCATGCCACCAGAAGCCCACAAACCTCAACCGATGCCATACGACAGATATCGCGCCTTCGTGCCCCTCGTACTCGAGGATCGGACCTGGCCGAACCAAGTGATCGGCAAGGCCCCGATCTGGTGCTCGGTAGACCTCAGAGACGGCAACCAAGCGCTCATCGACCCCATGGATCCGGCCCGAAAGCTACGAATGTTCCAGGAGCTCGTCAGAATGGGCTTCAAGGAGATCGAGGTCGGCTTCCCAGCGGCCAGTCAACCCGACTTCGACTTCGTGCGTCAACTGGTCGAGGAGGACCTGGTTCCGGATGACGTGGCGATCCAGGTCTTGACTCAAAGTCGCGACGAGCTGATCGAGCGAACGTTCGACTCCATTGCAGGAGCGAGCAACGCCATCGTGCACTTCTACAACTCCACCAACCCGCTGCAAAGAGACGTCGTCTTCGGCATGGACGAGGAAGGCATCAAGGAAATCGCCGTGAACGCGGCCAAGCTGTCGCGCAAACTCCAAGAATCCATGGGCGACACGATCATCCGATACGAGTACTCGCCGGAGAGCTTCACCCTCACCGAGCCCGACTACGCGCTCGAGGTATGTGAGGCTGTGATGGAAGTGATCGAGCCTTCGCCTGACGACAGGATCATTCTGAACCTGCCCGCAACGGTCGAGTGCTACTCCCCCAACGTGTACGGCGACGTCATCGAGTGGTTCGGCCGAAATGTGAGCGACCGAGACTCGATAATCCTGAGCCTTCACCCGCACAACGATCGAGGCACGGCCGTGGCAGCCGCCGAGTTCGGGGTGATGGCGGGTGCCGATCGGGTCGAAGGAACCTTGTTTGGGAACGGCGAGCGAACCGGCAACGTCGATGTCGTCAACCTCGCGATGAACCTGTTTGCGAATGGGGTCGATCCCGAACTGGACATCTCCGACATCGACGGGCTCCGCCGGGTGGCCGAGTACTGCAACCGGCTACCCGTCCACCCCCGCCATCCCTACGTTGGAGACCTGGTCTACACGGCATTCTCCGGGTCGCACCAGGATGCGATCAAGAAGGGGTTCGCGTCGCTCGACGACGACTACGACAACTGGGCCGTCCCGTATCTGCCGATCGATCCAAAGCATGTCGGGCGCTCCTATGAGGCCGTGATCAGAGTCAACTCCCAGTCGGGTAAGGGCGGAGTTGCCTACGTGATGGAGGAGGAGCACGGGTTCGATCTACCGCGGCGCCTCCAGATCGAGTTCTCGAAGACGATCCAGACCATCACAGAGGACACCGGCACGGAGATCACGCCGATCTCTATGTGTGACGCGTTCAAGGCCGAGTATCTCGATGACACTTCCCTCCGACTGGGTGCCCATGAACTGCACACTTCGACCAAGGGCGACCATGGCGAGTCACGTGTTGAGGCGACTATCTCCGAAGTCAACGACGAAGCACGATTGGTTGGCACTGGCGAAGGCCCTGTGGAGGCATTTGTCCACGCGATTTGTGAGCACTTTGGCGTGCCTTTCGATGTCGTCGACTACACCGAACACGCCATCGGGTCGGGCGCAGATGCCAAGGCCGTTGCCTATGTGGAAGCTGTGATGGGCTCAGCAGGTCCGGGATGGGGTGTGGGCGTCGACAGCAACATCACAACCGCATCGCTGAAAGCCGTTCTCGGAGCCTTTCGCCGACTTCGCCAGTGACGCACCCGTCAGGGTTAGCGCTTGTAGTTCCCGGTTATCCGTGCCATCACTTCTTGGGGGTCGCGTGACTCGACCCGACGAAGAAACTTCTGGGCTCGCTCGCCTCGAAGGACCGTGGCCTTCTTCCCGTTGTGCTTGATCACAACGGAGCCGTTCTTGTGGGCCTTGTATTCGAAACCGGTTGGCTGCGACATAGCTCTAGCTTCGCACGCAAAACGGCCCTGCACAATGGAAAGCGTTGCTTTACGGGGGGCGGTCGGTCGGGCGCCGTTAGAGTCGCTCGCCATGGACAGGAGTGGTGGAGGCCGGCAGAACCATGAGTAGCAGATGGCGGCGCGTGCTCTCCTTCATCGTCGTCACTTTCGTCTTGATCGCCATCTGGGAGGGGTACAAGCTCATCTGGCTGCAAATGGGCTGGATCCGGCCCGTGCGGCCAGACAACACGACCATGCCCCATGTCTGGGACATGATCATCGAGTTGTTCCGCCCCGTGAGGCGTGGAGGCGACCTGTTGATCCTCGACCTGGCAGCAAGATCTTTCTTCACGCTGCGAGAAGCCTTCCTAGGGTTCGTGATCGGGGGCATCTTCGGTTTTGCGCTCAGCGTCCTGTTCGTGAGGTCGACATTGCTGGAGCGCTCGTTCATGCCTTACGTGGTTGCCAGCCAGACGATCCCAATCATCGCCATCGCCCCGATGGTCGTCGTATGGGGTGGCCGCCTCGACTTCCCCCAGTGGCTGTCGGTCGCAGTCATCTCGGCATACCTGACCTTCTTCCCCGTGGCCATCAACACCCTCAGGGGCCTCAAGTCTCCTGACCCCACGGCACTCGAGCTGATGCGCTCTTACGCCGCCAAGCCGAGAGAAGTGCTCTGGAAGTTGCAGGTTCCATCGGCCCTTCCGTATATTTTCACGGCCTTGAAAGTCTCCGCGACTGCGAGCGTGATCGGCGCCCTCATCGGCGAGCTGCCGGCAGGTTTCGGTGACGGCCTGGGGCGAGCGCTGCTCACCTTCTCCCAGCAGTTCGGCGCCCGGTCCGTGAAGCTCTACGCAACCGTGATCGTCACGGCGCTCGTCGGTGTCATCTTCGTGACAGTCGTGACATTGGTCGAGAGAAAGACACTCGCAGCCGGCAGCCGTGACTTCGAAGTGGAGCTGATGACGGGAAGAGCGACGGGATGAGCGATTCGCCTGTCGTACGTGCCCGCAACTTGGGCAAGACCTTCGGGAAGGGCTCGGATCGCGTCGAGGCACTTCGAGGTATCGATCTCGACATCGAAAGTGGTGAATTCGTCTCCCTGATCGGGCCCTCGGGCTGTGGCAAGAGCACCCTTCTCCGGCTGATCGGCGACCTCGTCCCGGCCTCGTCAGGAGAGCTCACCGTCAACGGAAAGTCGCCCCAGCAAGCCCGACTGGACCGCGATTAC
The DNA here is from genome assembly GCA_003388545.1 of Actinomycetota bacterium. Classification (GTDB taxonomy): domain Bacteria; phylum Actinomycetota; class Acidimicrobiia; order Spongiisociales; family ZC4RG35; genus MA-ANB-1. Next base: position 27,281 of record QQVI01000054.1, on the reverse strand, counting down.
GGGATCGTGTTCCAGAAGGCCACGCTCCTCGATTGGAGAACGGTTACAAAGAACGTCGAGTTGCCTCTCGAGATTATGGACGAGGAAGCCCGCTCAGAGCGAGCCGCGTCGATGCTCGACCTGGTTCAGCTCTCCGACTTCGCCAAGCACTACCCCTGGCAGCTCTCCGGCGGCATGCAGCAGCGTGTCGCGATAGCGCGTGCGTTGGCGTTCGAGCCGTCGCTGTTGCTGATGGACGAGCCTTTCGGAGCACTCGATGAGATGACTCGCGAGCTGATGCAGCAAGAAGTGCTGCGTCTCTGGCAACAGACGCACACCACCGTCGTATTCGTCACACATTCGATTCCCGAAGCCGTATTTCTCTCGACGCGAGTAATCGTCATGTCGGCGCGGCCCGGGCGGATCACCGATCGAATCGAGACCCAGCTTCCCTATCCGCGCACTGTGGACACGAGGGAATCGGCCGCCTACTACGACAAGATCACAGAGGTCCGCGAGTCGTTGCGCAGAGGTGATCGGCAATGACTGATACAAAGCCGGCAGCCCGCGAAGCCACCAGGACATCCGAGTTGCGACACCGTCTGCGCAAGCATGTTCCTGCGGCAGTCCTCTTCGTTCTCGGGCTCGTTGCGTGGGAGGGCTTGATCAGGGCATTCGATGTCGAGTCCTTCGTCCTGCCCGCGCCTTCCGAGATCGGTTCCCGGCTCGTTGATCAATGGTCGGTGATAATGAGCGCGGCCGGCAACACCATGATCGAGGTCATCGGTGGTCTCACTGCAGGCGTCGTGCTGGGAGTGACCGTGGCCCTCATCTCAGTGCGGTGGGAGGCTGCTCGCGAAGGCATTCTTCCGTTCGCTATCGCGACCAACGCGATGCCGATCATCGCTCTTGCCCCCATCGCCAACAACATGTTCCCGGTGACCAGCCCTGTGTCGAAGATGACGGTGGTAGCCATAGTCGTCTTCTTCCCCGTCATGATCAATACGGTGCGCGGCCTCACCGAAGTCGGGACGGGCGAGCTGGAGCTGATGCGGTCCTTTGCCGCGACCCCGCGCGAGCTTTTTACGAAGGTGCGGATCCCCAGCGCCCTCCCCTACTTCTTCAGCGCTCTGAAAGTGGCATCGACACTGTCGATCATTGCGGCGATCGTGGCCGAGTACTTCGGAGGGCCCCAAGACGTGCTTGGGCAATACATCATCGCCAAAGCCAACCTGTTCGTATTTCCCGATGCTTGGGCAGCGATACTCGTGGCCTCTGCGATAGGCATCGCCTTCTATGGGATCATCCTGGGCGCCGAGAGACTCGTGATGTCTTGGCACGTGTCCCTCCGGGCGACCGAGGCAGGCTGAGCAACATGTGAGCCGGACTTTGGATACCCTTCGACAATCGCTGGAACGCACAAAGGAGAAAGAGTGAAGCTGAACAACAGATGGAAGAGACTGCTGGCCCTCCTCGCCGTGATCGGATTGGTACTCACCGCTTGCGGCGATGACACAGGGGCGGATACGACATCCCCGGACACCACGTCCCCGGATACCTCTGCACCGGATGGAGAGTGCACCGAGCCCGATGACGTGAGGGTCCAACTCCAGTGGGTGGCGCAGTCACAGTTCGCGGGCTACTTCGTAGCGCAGGATCTCGGGTTCTATGAAGACGAGTGCCTCAACGTCGAGATTCTCGAGGGAGCAGTCGAAATCGTGCCTCAAACGGTCCTCGCCACGGGCGGTGCCGAGTTCGGGATCGCTTGGGTGCCCAAGGCCCTCGTCTCCCGGGAGCAGGGAGCCGAGATCATCAATATCGCCCAGGTGTTCGAGCGTTCCGGGACGCTCTCTGTTTCGTTCGTGGAGCAGGGAATCACCCATCCGACCGATTGGGAGGGGAAGACGGTCGGCAACTGGGGCTTCGGCAACGAGTACGAGCTGACCGGCGCTATCAACAAATTCGACGTCCAGGACGTGGAGTTGGTGGGCCAGAACTTCGACATGCTCGCACTGCTCAACGGCGAGATCGACGCCGCTGAGGCGATGATCTACAACGAATACGCCCAGGTGCTCGAGGCTGAGAATCCTGAGACGGGCGAGCTGTATCAGCCGGAAGATCTCAACGTCATCGACTTCAACGATCCTGACGTCGCAACAGCGATGCTCCAGGACGCAATATGGGTCAACGCCGAATGGATCGCCGAAGAAGGCAACGAAGACATAGCGGTCCGGTTCCTCAAGGCGACATTCCGTGGCTGGATCCACTGTCTGGACAACTTCGACGAGTGCGTCGAGATCGTCCTCGAAAACGGCTCGACTCTTGGGGAGAGCCACCAGGCATGGCAGCTCAACGAAATCCTGGCCCTGATCTTCCCGGCCACCAACGGCATCGGCGTCATGAACGAGTCGCTTTGGGATCAAACGGTCGAGGTAGGAACCGCTGTGGTCGAAGAGCTGCAAGGCGTCACGAGCTCCGACGACGCCTACCGCACCGATCTCGCCCAACAGGCGGTCGATGAGCTGGAAGCCGAGGGGCTCGACGTCACTGGCGCCTCATACGAGCGTCGCGACATCGAACTCCGGCCGGGCGGAGAGTAAGGCCCTTTCGATCCGCAACTGAGGTACGGGGGCAAGCTGACGCTTGCTCCCGTATCCTTGTTCTTGGCTAAGTTTTGAGTAGTGCCGGGTTCTCACCCGGAGATTGGAGACCCACATGGCAAACGTTGTGAGAGCAGCAATCGTCCAGACCGAATGGACCGGCGACAAAGAGTCGATGATCAAGAAGAACGCCGACTACGCCCGAGAGGCCGCCAAGCAGGGGGCCCAGGTGATGTGCTTCCAGGAGCTCTTTTATGGTCCTTACTTCTGCCAGGTCCAGGACGACGAGCACTTCGACTACGCCGAGCCCATCCCCGACGGCCCGACCACAAAGCTCATGCAGGACCTGGCCAAGGAGACCCAAATGGTCCTCGTGGTCCCCATCTTCGAGAAGGAGGATGACGGGTTCTACTACAACACTGCAGTCGTGATCGATGCCGACGGCAGCTACCTCGGCAAGTACCGCAAGCAGCACATACCCCATGTCAATGGCTTCTGGGAGAAGTATTACTTCCGTCCCGGGAACGGTGGTTACCCGGTATTCGACACCGCTGTGGGAAAGGTGGGCGTTTACATCTGCTATGACCGCCACTTCCCTGAGGGGTGGAGGGCACTCGGCCTCAACGGAGCCAAGCTCGTCTTCAACCCGAGCGCGACCAGCCGCGGACTCTCGATGTACCTGTGGAATCTCGAGCAGCCGGCCGCTGCGGTTGCCAACGAGTACTTCATCGGTGCGATCAACCGCGTCGGGAAAGAGGAGTTCGGCGACAACGACTTCTATGGCTCCTCCTACTTCGTCGACCCGCGGGGACAAAAGGTGGGTGACGCTGCCTCCGATACAGACGAGGAGCTGGTGATTCGGGACCTCGACCTCGACATGATCGACGAAGTCCGGAAACAGTGGGCCTTCTACCGCGATCGTCGGCCCGACGCATACGACGAGCTGGTAACTCCTTGACCACCCACGCCGAGCTCCACGCGCGCCACAAGGAGGTCCTGCCGTCCTGGCTCGCCCTCTACTACCAGGAGCCCATCGCCCTCGTCGAGGGTGAAGGCCGTCGGGTCGTAGACGCCGAGGGCAACGAGTACCTCGACTTCTTCGGTGGGATCCTCACGACCATGTCGGGCTATAAGGTGCCCGAGGTAGTCGAAGCGATCCACCGCCAGGCTGACAAGATGCTCCACACATCGACTCTGTACCTGATCGAATCACAGATCGAACTGGCGGAGAAGATCGCGGAGCTCTCCGGGATTCCCGACGCCAAGGTGTTCTTCACCAACTCGGGGACCGAGGCCAACGACGCTGCCCTGATGATGGCTACCCAGTATCGGAAGTCCAACCAGATCATCGCCGTCAGGGGCAGCTATCACGGCAAGTCGCACTCGTCGGTTGCCATCACCGGACAACGGTCCTGGTCGGCGACTCAACTGACGCCATTCAACACGGTCTATGTCCATGGGCCGTACAAGTACCGCAGCCCGTTCGGCCACCTCCCTGACGATGAGTTCACTCGCGCCTGTGTCGATGATCTGGAGAACATGATCGACGTTGCCGTCGCCGGGGACGTTGCGGCGATGATCGCCGAACCGATCCAGGGGGTCGGCGGGTTCGCCACTCCCCCGGACGGGTTCTTCGGAGCCATGAAAGAGGTCATCGACCGGGAGGGCGGTCTCTGGATCACCGATGAGGTCCAGACCGGTTGGGGACGCACCGGGGAGTACTTCTGGGGGTATCAGGCTCACGGAATGACTCCCGACCTTCTCACTTTTGCCAAGGGCCTCGGCAACGGTCTGGCGATCGCCGGCGTGGTCGGGCGGGCAGAGATCATCGACTGCCTGAAAGCGAACTCGATCTCCACATTCGGGGGGAACCCCCTCTCCACGGCAGGAGCACTCGCCAACCTCGACTTCTTACTGTCCAACGACCTGCAGACCAACGCCTACAAGGTCGGCCAGAAGCTCAAATCCGGGATAACAGACATCCAGTCAAGGCACTCCGAGATCGGCGACGTCCGTGGAAAGGGCCTGATGATCGGCGTTGAGTTCGTCGTGCCCGACGGCAAGGACCCGGACGCAGATACCACCGCTCGGGTGATGGAGGAGGCCAGGAAGGCCGGCCTTCTCATCGGCAAGGGCGGTCTCTTCGGAAACACGCTGCGAATCGCCCCGCCTCTCACGGTTACCGAAGAAGAAGCCGAGGAAGGCCTCGAGTTGCTGGAGACAGCCATTTCCAAAGCCACGAAATAGGAGGAACCATGGGTAAGACACTGATCAAGGGCGGGACCGTTGTGACCGCCACAGAGATCATGGAGGCCGACGTCCTCATAGACGACGGGAAGGTCGTCGCTCTTCTGGGCCGTGAGCACAGCGTCGACGCCGACGAGCAGATCGATGCGACTGGCAAGTATGTGATGCCTGGGGGCATTGATGTGCACACACACATGGAGCTCCCATTCGGAGGAACGTTCGCGGCCGACACGTTCGAGACAGGCACCCGGGCAGCGGCATGGGGCGGCACCACGGCCATTGTCGATTTCGCGGTCCAGACAAAGGGCGAGTCCGCAATGGACGGGTTTGAGGCATGGATGGGCAAGGCCGAGGGCAACTGTGCCATCGATTACGGGTTCCACATGATCACCGGGGACATCAATGAGCAAACGCTCAAAGAGATGCAGATGCTCGTTGACGAAGGTGTCACCAGTTTCAAGATGTTCATGGCCTATCCCGGTGTCTTCTACTCGGATGATGGTGACATCCTCAGGGCGATGCAGAAGGGTGCTGAGATCGGCGCCACGATCTGCATGCATGCGGAGAACGGGATCGCAATCGACGTGCTCGTCGAGCAAGCCTTGCAGAGGGGTGAGACCGACCCCATCTACCACGGCATCGTCCGCAAATCCGTTCTGGAAGGAGAGGCCACCCACCGCGCGATCAAGCTCGCGGAGCTCACCGGTGTTCCCCTCTACATAGTCCATCTCTCCGCCCGAGAGGCACTGGATGCCGTCATCCAGGCACGGGACGAAGGGAAGAACGTATTCGCCGAAACGTGCCCCCAGTATCTGTTCCTCTCCCTCGACAACCTGGGCAACGGTTTCGACGGTGCGAAGTACGTCTGCTCTCCCCCGCTCCGGGATGAGAGTGAGGGGCATCAGCAACGTCTCTGGCAGGGTCTGCAGACCAACGACCTCCAGGTCGTCTCAACCGATCACTGCCCCTTCTGCATGGGCGACCATCCCCAATTTGGCACCCAGAAGCAGCTCGGTCGAGACGACTTCTCGAAGATCCCCAACGGGATGCCGGGGGTGGAGAACCGGTTTGGGCTGATTTACAACGGCGGTGTGGCCGAAGGCCGAATCTCGCTGAACAGGTTCGTCGAGATAATCGCCACCACCCCGGCCCGAATGTTCGGGATGTACCCGCGCAAAGGCACGATCGCGATCGGCTCCGACGCGGACATCGTGGTGTTCGACCCGAACGGGCGCACAACCATCTCCGTCGACACACATCACATGGCTGTCGACTACTCGGCCTATGAAGGTTGGGAGTTGCAGGGCAAGGTGGAGACCGTGCTGTCCAAGGGCAAGACCATCGTCGCCAACGATGAGTATCTGGGCAGCCCAGGTGATGGGGCCTATCTGCGCCGCGGCGAGAACCAGTACAAGATCTAACGGAGTAGCCATGAACCAAATCACGCATTGGATAGGGGGTGAGCCCGTAACTGGGAAGCCCGAGCGAACCGGACCGGTGTTCAACCCTTCGACGGGCGAGCAAAGTGGCGAGGTGGCCATGGCCACCCCTGACACGGTCGACCTCGCAGTCCGGTCCGCCAAGTCCGCTTTCGAGACCTGGCGTGACTCCGCACTGACCCGACGTCAGAACATCATGTTCGCGTTTCGGGAGATAGTCGCCGCACGACGCGAGGAGATGGCCCGAGTCCTCAGCGAGGAGCACGGGAAGACCTTCGACGACGCGCTCGGCGAAGTTCAGCGCGGCCTGGAGGTGGTCGAGTTCGCCTGCAACATCGCCCATCTCCTCAAGGGGGAGTACTCGGAGCAGGTCTCCACGAACGTCGACACCTACACGATTCGCCAGCCACTTGGTGTCGTGGCCGGAATCACGCCGTTCAACTTCCCTGCGATGGTGCCCATGTGGATGTACCCAATCGCGATCGCTTGCGGCAACACCTTCGTTCTCAAACCCTCCGAGAAGGACCCCTCCACGTCGACTCTCGCCGCCAAATGGCTGCAGGAAGCCGGCTTGCCCGATGGCGTCTTCAACGTGGTTCATGGTGACAAGGTGGCAGTGGACTCGATCCTCGATCACCCGGACGTAGCAGCGATCTCGTTCGTCGGGTCTACCCCAATCGCCCGCTACATATACGAACGCGGCACCTCAAACGGGAAGAGAGTCCAGGCGCTCGGCGGAGCCAAGAATCACATGGTCGTGCTGCCCGATGCGGACATGGACCTGGCTGCAGACAGCGCGGTGTCCGCAGGGTACGGCTCAGCCGGCGAGCGCTGCATGGCGATCTCGGTTGTGACCACTGTTGGGGATGCCGCCGACCGCCTGATCCCGAAGATCAGGGAGCGAATCGGCCAATTGAAGGTCGGGCCCTCGCTCGAGGAAGGCTCCGAGATGGGGCCGTTGGTCACCGCGGACCACAAGGCAAGAGTGTCCGGCTATGTCGATGCCGGCGAACGAGAAGGAGCGTCACTGGTCGAGGATGGCCGCGACTTTGCCGTAGAGGGCCACGAGAAGGGGTTCTTCTTCGGGCCGACATTGTTCGACAACGTCAGCCCCGAGATGAGCATCTACAAAGACGAGATCTTCGGTCCCGTCCTCTCCGTGGTGCGAACCGAGCACTACGAAGATGCGATCAAGATGATCAACGACAACCCTTATGGGAATGGCACAGCAGTGTTCACGAACGACGGAGGCACTGCGCGCAAGTTCCAGAACGAGATCCAAGTGGGCATGGTCGGCATAAACGTGCCGATCCCGGTGCCTCTTGCGTTCTACAGCTTCGGAGGGTGGAAGAACTCGATATTCGGGACACATGCGATATACGGCCCCGAGGGTGTCCACTTCTATACCAAGCCCAAGGTTGTCATCAGTCGCTGGCCCGACCCCATCCACCGCGGCGTGGACCTCGGCTTCCCCCAGCACGGTAGCTAGATGGACTTCGGCGTAGTCCTGCAAACCGATCCACCGGCGAGCGAGGTCATCCGCCTGTCGAAGAAGGCGGAAGAGCTCGGATTCACACACGGATGGACGTTCGACTCCCACGTCCTCTGGCAGGAGCCCTTCGTCATCTACTCCCAAATGCTGGGGGCCACAGAGCGCATGGTCGTCGGTCCGATGGTCACCAACCCCGGCACGAGAGACGTCACGGTGCTCGCATCGCTATTTGCGACGCTCAACGACATGTTCGACGGCCGCACCATTTGCGGGATCGGAAGAGGTGACTCGGCTCTCCGCTACATCGGCAAGAAGCCAAAGACCCTGGCGGAGATGGTCGAGGCATCCGAGCTCATCAAAGCCCTGGTCTCCGGTCAGAAGGTGACCTACGGCGAAGCCGAACTACAAATTCCCTGGATCGATCAGGGTTGGACACTCCCGGTTTGGATGGCGGGCTACGGTCCGAAGGCGCTCGCCACGGTCGGCCGACATGCCGATGGGTTCATCCTGCAACTTGCCGATCCGCAGATCCTGGAGTGGACCATGGGAGCGGTGCACGAAGCCGCCAAAGAGGCGGGCCGCGACCCGGACAGTATCTCCATCTGTGTAGTGGCCCCTGCATATGTCGGCGACAACATCGCCCACCAACGGGACCAGCTGAGATGGTTCGGCGGCATGGTGGGCAATCACGTCCACGACCTGGTCAACAGATACGGAACAGACAGTGCGAAGGTTCCCCAGGCCCTGGCTGATTACATCAAGGCTCGGGAGGGCTACGACTACTCCCACCACGGCAAGGCCGGGAACCCTTCGACAGACTTCGTCCCGGATGAGATCGTCGATCGGTTCTGCATACTCGGCACGGTCGAACAGCATGTCGACAAGCTGCGTGAGCTCGAGTCGTTGGGCGTTGACCAGTTCGGGATCTACCTGATGCACGATCAGAAGGATGAGACGCTAGAGCACTACGGATCGTCCATCATTCCTGCGATCAACGGCTGATCGACCCGGGGCTGCAACGGGCCGCCGACATTGGGTTTGGCACCCTGACGGCGTAGCCTTGTATTCCGATGCCTCCCTCCGATCCGACTCCCATCCCGACCGACTCCGTCCGGATGGGCAAGGGGCTGGATCTGATCAAACGCCAGTTGCGACGAGCACCACGAGAGTTCCTCGTCGGGGGTATCGGGACGGTCCTGTATGCCGCAATGACGATCGTCTCTTCGTACGTGCTCGGCTGGGTGACCGACGAGGTGTTGTTTCCGGCCGTTGACGCGGGTGATGTCGGGACGGCAACCCTCGCTGGGGCAGCTGCAGCGGTGTTGGGCGTATCAGCTCTCCGTGGCGCCGGAATAGCGCTGCGCCGTCTTGGCGCCTATCACGCCCAGTTTCGCCTTCAGTATCGGGACCGCGTCGAAGTAACAGATCGCTACCTGCGCCTACCCGTCGAGTGGCATCGCAAGCATTCCACCGGCCAGCTGCTGGCCAATGCCAACGAAGACGTCGAAGCCGCCTCATTCATCGCCGCTCCCCTCCCCATGGCGTTTGGCGTTCTACTCATGCTCGTCGTGACCGGAATCCTTCTTCTGATAACCGACCCGTTCCTTGCCCTGATCGGTTTCATGATGGGACCGGCGCTCTTCATCGCCAACTTCACCTATCAACGCCGCATGAGAGCCGTCGCTGCGACGGCACAACGCCTCCGAGCCGAGGTCGCCGACATTGCTCATGAGTCGTTCGATGCGGCGCTCGTCGTCAAGACGTTGGGCCGGGAGGACGCTGAAGTGGGCCGATTCGGCGAGCGCTCCGACGCGCTCAGAGACCGGATGGTCGAGGTGGGACGGCTTCGCGCCATGTTCGATCCGATAATCGAAGCACTACCCAACGTCGCAATCCTGGCTGTTCTGGCCGTCGGCGCGCTACGTGTCGACCAGGGTTTGCTGACCCCCGGGGCTCTCGTCACCTTCGCCATTCTGTTCAGGCTCGTGGCGATGCCGATGCGAGTATTTGGCTGGCTTCTCGGCGAGCTCCCTCGATCCGTGGTTGGAATGGAGAGGGTTGAGTCTGTTCTCAGCGAGACCGGTGATGTCGTCTATGGAACGAAGGCTCCGGATGACAACGGTGGCGCGACGTCGACGGCGAGCACGGTCGGCTATCTCTACCCCGAGACCGAACACGTGGATCTTTCCGCGACTGAAGGTGCTGTAGTCCCGTCGGATGATCGAGATCGGCGGGGTGTCGACGAGATAACCCTCAACGTCCGGGCCGGCAAGACGGTCGCGATCGTCGGGCCTACCGGCTCAGGCAAGTCGACTATCGCCCATCTCCTCGTCAGGCTGTTCGATCCGGATCGCGGTGTCGTATCCCTCGATGGTCACGGTCTCGTCGACCTCGACCGCGACGCCCTGGCTCGCTCGGTCAGCATCGTCTTCCAGGAGACCTTTCTCTTCAACGAATCCGTCCATGAGAACATCACTCTCGGCGAGCCATTCACAGATCAGGAGGTAGTGTCTGCTGCCCGGCTAGCCCGAGCTCATGACTTTGTCACACAGCTGGACGATGGCTACGCCACGGTTGTGGGCGAGCGAGGCGCTTCATTGTCGGGTGGGCAGAGACAACGCATCGCTCTGGCCAGGGCGCTTGTTCGCAAGCCGCGGCTGCTGGTCCTCGACGACGCGACTTCAGCGATCGACCCGGCGATCGAGGGAGAGATACTCGAAGGCCTGGCAAACCTGGACACCACCGTCGTGATCGTGGCCTACCGGAGGTCGTCGATCGTGTTGGCTGATGAGGTCATCTACGTCGAAGACGGACGGGTTGTCGACCGGGGCAGCCATGACGATCTCTACGGTCGCCTCCCCGCCTACCGGCGCTTGATCGACGCATACGGGAAGCTCGAGGAGCCGGCATGACGACTACTGCTGTACGTGAAGCTGTAGAGGAACGCCGGTCAGCGGGGGCACTGCACACGATACGGCGGGGCCTTCGTCTTTCGCCCGAGCTTAGGAGGGGGCTTCCGGGGACCTTGCTCATCGCCCTGGTGGCGACGGCCGGCCGTGTGATCGTTCCCGTCGCCATCCAGCAAGTCATCGACGGAGGTCTCGTGGAGGACGGCGTCGACATGACCTTTGTGTTGCAGATGACAACTCTGGCTCTCGTTGCGGTGGCCGTCACGGCCGGCGCCACGGGCTGGATGCACCTGCGCCTCGCCAGAGTCGCCGAGACAGCCCTGTCCGGGATTCGGATCCGGGCATTTCGGCACATCCACGACCTGTCCATGCTCCACCAGGCCTCCGAGCAGAGAGGGGTCCTGGTATCGAGGGTCACTTCGGACGTCGATCAGATAAGCCGCTTCATGCAGTGGGCAGGCTTGATGCTCCTGGTCAACGGTGGCCAGGCTCTCCTGGCACTGGTTGTGATGCTGATTCTCTCCGTGCCTCTGGGGCTTGTCGTCCTGGCCCTGGTTCCCTTCATTTCCCTCATGATTCGCTGGTTCCAGAGTCGGCTTGAAATCGCTTACCTGACCGTTCGGGAAAGAGTGGGGCGTATGCTCGCATTGCTGGCCGAAACCGTCGTGGGTGCCCCCGTGATCCGCGCCTACGGTGTCGAAGAGAGGACCAGAACGCAGCTCGAGGATGCGATCGAGAACCATCGGAGATCAGCTGTGCGTGCAGGGACTCTCTCAGCCACGTTCTCAGGGTCAGCCGAGTTCGCCTCAGCGTTCGTGGTCGCCGCGGTTGTCGTAGTCGGAACGATCCTCGCCGTCAATGGCCAGACGAGTGTTGGAACGGTTGTCGCATTCCTCTTCCTGGTCCAGCTGTTCGTCCAACCGGTGCAGATACTCGGAGAAGCCGTCAACGAGGCGCAAACCGCCGTCGCAGGGTGGCGACGTGTCTTGGACATACTCGACATCGCCCCTGACGTGGCTGACCCCGGTCCGGACGGTGTGACACTCCCCCACGAGCCTTTGGGCGTGCGGTTCGACAGCGTCGTGTTCCGCTACCCGCGGGCGGGACAGCGTGCCGACGAGGCGTCGGCTTCCCCGGCTCTCAGGGAGACTTCGGTTGTCATCGAACCCGAACAGAACGTTGCCGTCGTCGGTGAGACAGGCTCAGGGAAAACCACGTTCGCCAAGCTTCTCACTCGATTGATGGATCCCTCGGAGGGGACCGTGTTGATAGCCGGTGTCGACGCCAGAGAGGTCCGCTTCAACTCGTTGCGAGACCGCGTCGTCATGGTTCCGCAGGAAGGCGTCCTCTTTCGGGGCACGATCGCTGACAATGTGGCCATGGGAAGCCCGGAGGCGAGCAAGGCTGAGTTGGCCGAAACCTTCCACCGGCTCGGCCTCAGCGACTGGCTCGAAGAGCTCGCCCAAGGCCTGGATACACCGGTTGGAGAAAGGGGTAGCGCCCTCTCCGTCGGCGAGCGACAGCTGGTGACACTCGTGCGAGCTGCAGTCGCCAACCCGGATCTGCTCGTCCTCGACGAGGCCACCTCGGCAGTCGATCCGGCCACTGAGGTCAGGATAAGCAGAACGCTCGGAGAGCTCACCACAGGGCGGACCGTCGTGACGATCGCCCACCGCATCTCCACCGCTGAGAAGGCGGACCGCGTTCTCGTATTCGACGACGGGCGAATCGTCCAGGACGGAACGCATTCCGAGCTGGTCGAGCAGGGCGGTGTCTACGGCCGCCTCTTTGACTCCTGGCAGCGCGGCACGACCTGATCGGCGGACACTCCATAGTGCCTCCGACAGCGACACGACTCCTCGTCGTGAGTCTCTGCATCCTCGCTCTCGCTGCCTGCACAACGACACAAGAGTCCGATCGCGAGACCTCCGTAACCACGACAGAGCCTCAGGCGACCACAACTAAAGCACTCCAGACTTCGACGTCGCCATCGACAATCCCAGCCACCACACAACCTGCAGAGGAAACACAGGTCGGTCCCCCGCTCGTCGCCGGCTGCCGGCCCGATCCCTTCCGCGGGGTCTCCGTCTCATTGGCCAGCCAGTACGCGGGACGCGACCTGACCGCTCATGTCTATGACATCCGGACGGGATGCGAATACGCGTTCAATCCAGAGAATCGCCAGCCGACTGCGTCTGTGTTCAAAGTGATGGTCATGGCAGGCACTCTCCTCGAGGCACAGCAGGAATCGAGGCTGCCCACCGAAGGCGAGTGGAATCTCATGCTGCCGATGATCACCGAATCGGCGAACGAGCCGGTGCGGGCTCTCTGGAGGTCATTCGGGGCCTCCCCATGGTTTCGTGAGACAGGTGAGGCCTTCGGACTGTCGGATACCTCGATCACTGCTGACGGTGGTTCGGCTTGGGGTGCAACGAGAACCTCGGCAAGTGACCAGGTGCGTTTGCTGCGTCAAGTCCTCCTCGGCGAATGGGGGCCGTTGAACGAAGCCTCGCGTTCTCTCGCACTCGAGCTGATGACGTCGGTCGTCCCCGACCAAGCCTGGGGAATCACCAGCGGGGTGCCTTCATCCTGGACGGTGGCGCAGAAGAACGGTTTCGCCGGGCAAATCATCAACTCCATCGGTTGGGTGGACCCGCCAGGACCGGAAGAGGGTTACGTCGTGGCGATCCTGACCTACGGTTGGCCAGACCACGCATCCGGGATCGCAGCCGTGGAGCATATCTCGAGGCTGGTCACAGACGCGATGATTGATTCGGTGCCCGGAGCGAGATAGCGCCCTGGCCAGTAGCGTGGGAGTCGATGGACCCACGCCTCACCAAAGAGCTGATAGCTGCCGACTGGCTCCCCAGGTACACCGGGATGGCTGTCGAGGAGTTCGGCGATTTCATCCTCCTGACCAACTTCAAGAGCTACGTCGAGGCGTTCGCCCAACGATTCGACTGCGAAGTCCGAGGCCGTGACCGAGCGATGCAGGCGGCCAGCAACGACAAGGGGCTCTCCATCGTGAACTTCGGCATCGGGACTGCGAATGCCGCCACGATCATGGACCTCCTCGTCGCCAGAGAGCCGCGCGGCGTGCTGTTCCTGGGCAAGTGCGGTGGCTTGAAGAAATCGACCGAGATAGGTCACTTTATCCTGCCGATCGCGGCGATTCGTGGGGAGGGAACCTCCAACGACTACTTTCCGCCCGAGGTTCCGGCTCTACCGTCCTTCAAGCTGCACAAGTTCGTCTCCGAGAAGATCGTCGAGCGGGACCTCGAATACCGGACCGGCGTCGTCTACACGGCCAACCGCCGGCTATGGGAGCACGACGGCGACTTCTTGGACAGGTTGCACAGACTCACAGCGATCGCGATAGACATGGAGACTGCGACCATCTTCATCGTCGGGCACCACAATCAGATAGCTCGCGGTGCACTGCTCCTCGTTTCCGATGTCCCCACAACACCTGAAGGTGTCAAGACCGAGGAGAGCGACCTGAAGGTGACACAGGAGTGGGCCGACATCCACCTCGACCTCGGGATCTCGGCGATGACCGACATCGCCGTTGAGGGCGAGGCCATCAAGCACTTCACATTCTGACCACGCGTACGATGGGACCATGTGGTTACGTAGCAACGACTTCGAAGACGGCGCGCAAATCCCAGGCGACAACTCGCTTTGCATCATCGATCCCGAAGCACATGTCACCTTCTCCGCCAACAAGAGCCCGCATCTCGAGTGGGGAGACGTGCCCGAGGGGACAAAGTCATTCGCACTCCTCATGATCGACGTGGACGTTCCCAGCTCTGGCGAAGACGTGAACCAGGAAGGTCGTGAAGTCCCCGAGGACCTGCCACGAACGGACTTCTCCCACTGGGTCATGGTCGACATCCCGGCGGATACGAGATCCTTCGAGTCCGGTCAATTCTCTGACGGCGTCACCGAAGGCGGCAAGCCGGGCCTTTCGGGCCGCCCCCGTGAAGGAGTCAACGACTACACGAGCTGGTTTGAGGGCGATTCCACCATGGGCGGGACATACAAGGGCTACGACGGACCGTGCCCGCCCTGGAATGACTCCATCGTCCACCATTACCACGTCCGGCTCCACGCCCTTGACGTGCCACAGCTCGAGCTACAGGGGGATTTCACCGCCGCAGACGTCCAGGAAGCGATGGAGGGTCACTCTCTGGCCGAAGCGGTCCTGGTGGGCCTCTACACGCTCAACCCTCGTCTCGCAGGCTCTCAGTAGAGCTCCGGGTCCTGACATACATCCCCGGAGATCCCCGGTTGCGGGTTGAATACCCTGGCCTCCGCGATGAAGCCGGTCCCCGGCTCGTCGGTGTCCAGATAAGCGACTACAGCCTCGACAACTGCCGTTGCGGCTACCTCGACGTACTCTTGGGTGGCAAATAGCTCGGCCTCAACCGGATTGGCGATGTAGCCAAGCTCGATCAGAGCTGTCACCGTCTCCGGTGTTCGGAGCATCCCGTAGGCATCGGTGCCCCGTGTATTCAGCACTTCGAGCACACCCGCGTCGGGGGCCGAGGTCCACGCGACGTCAAACGTGCTCAGTGCCTCGATTGCCTGCTGATAGAGCAAGCCGCCCAGTCGACGTGAGTCGGCTGAGTCGCTCTGAACAAAGACCTCGGTCCCGGGCATCGCGCTGGGCCCAGGCGCAGGAGCGTTGTGGTGGATCGAAACCATCAAGCTGGCCCCGACTTGGTCGGCTAGCAGCGCTCGCATGCCGAGTGTCGAGGCATAGTCCCTCGTGCGAGTGAGGATCGCGCTGACACCTCTCTTGCCGAGATGCTCCACAACCAGGCGAGACACGGCGAGGTTGACTTCTGATTCAGTGAGCCCATTTGATCCCTGGGCGCCCGGATCGGCCTCTCCTCCATGGCCCGGGTCGATGACAACGTCGACTGGCCCTATCGGAGTGCCCCACGGAACTGTCGCCTCGTCTCCACAAGGAGTTCTCACGGAGAACCCACTATTCGTCTGCTCCAGGATTGCGACGATCACTCCCGACGGAGTCACCAAAGCGTCGCTTGCCAACGGGGTCGAAGATGGAGGAAGGCTCAGGAACACACTCGACGAGGTCGTCGTGGAAGGGGGCTGAGTCGACGAGGTGGTTGTTTCCGGTGCGCTCCCCAGGTCGCGCGAGACCGGCGGAGTGGTCGCGAACCCACCACAGGCAGCGCCGGTCAACGCCGCAAGGGCCACCAGGCAGAGTTTCCGCCTCACGGGATCAAGAGGCGAGGGTCTTGCAACATCG
Organism: Actinomycetota bacterium; assembly: GCA_003388545.1. Taxonomy (GTDB): domain Bacteria; phylum Actinomycetota; class Acidimicrobiia; order Spongiisociales; family ZC4RG35; genus MA-ANB-1. Next base: position 11,337 of record QQVI01000054.1, on the reverse strand, counting down.
AGTGCACGGTAATGTCATTGTCATGTTCGGTCCCCTCAATGGAGTGCGCGTCGCACTGGTGTCGGCAGCTGTTGTGGCTGCCATAGCGGCTCTACTCGCGGGATTTGTGGCTGCAGGGCTGATACTCCTGCTGGGTGTCCTGATTCACGGTGCAGGCTGGCTCTACCTTTATAGCCAGCGCCCCCGGAACGACAGGTCAGGCGTCCAAGAAGTCGGTCAGTAGCTGCTCGACGGCGGCTCCCATCGAATCGGCTTGCTCGAGGAGGTCGTCTCGTTGAGCGTGGATCGCAGACGAGTCTTCAACCGGTGCGCGCAGATCGACATAGATCTTCAGTTTCGGTTCAGTGCCACTGGGCCGCACCAGGATCCGTCCGCGGTCGCCCAAAGTGAGCTCGATGAGATCTTGCTCCCCCAACCAGGGCGGCCGCTGATCGGATCCGACTCTGTAGTCGGTCATAGAGGACACATCCAGACCCCCGACACTCGAAGGGGTCTCAGCTGCGATGTGCTCCACCGCAGACACCAGCTCCGCTTGGCCCTTCTCCCCCGGTCTCGTGATCGACTTCTGCGTGCTGACCCATATTCCGTGATCTATCCACAGATCAGCCAGGACATCGAGAAGGGAGCGATCTCTCCCGCGCTCCAGGGCCGCCACATCAGCGAGCAATAGAGCCGCCGAAATGCCGTCCTTGTCACGGACCGTTTGTCCCACCGTGTAGCCAAGGGCCTCTTCGTAGCCAAAGGCAAAGACACCCTTCCCTTCTCTCTCGGCAGCCATCGCGGCATTGGCAATCCACTTGAAACCGGTGAGGGTGGTGAGGTGGACGGCTCCAGCCTCTTCACTGATCTGGGAGAGCATCGGGCTGGATACGACCGAGCAACCGGTGATCGGCGTTTCGGAGTGGCGCCAATTGCGAAGAATGTATGAGCCGAGAATGACCCCTAGCTCGTTGCCTGTGAGCAACCTCCAGCCGTCTCTCCAGCGCACGGCAGCCGCCAATCGGTCGGCATCAGGGTCGTTTCCGATCACGAGGTCGGCCTCGATTTCCCTGGCCAGATCCATCGCCAGGTCGAGAGCGCCGGGCTCCTCAGGATTGGGGAAGGCAACAGTTGGAAACGAGCCATCCGGGTCCCGCTGTTCGGGCACCGCCGTGATGTCTCTGTGCACGGTCCGGCCGAAGATGTCGAGTAGCGTCTCACTGCCGACGCCATGAAGTGGCGTATAAACGATCCTCACCGTCGTCTCCGGCTCAATCGGCCTGTTGGCACTCACCTCTGCCCAGTACGCGTCGACGATCCCATCAGGGACGGTTTGAATGAGGTCGTTGTGCCCGGAGAAGGGCTCTGCAACCCGCTCGACCTCATTCGCTGGACCCACCTCCTCGATGGCTTGCGCAATGTCCGTGTCGACCGGCGGGATGATCTGGGCGGCATTCGAGTCGTAGACCTTGTAGCCGTTGTCTTGTGGAGGGTTGTGGCTCGCCGTGACCACCACGGCGGCCACGGCCTTGAGGTACCTTGCAGTGAAGGCGACCAGGGGCGTTGGGGTGACGTCGTCGAAGTAGAGAACTCGCATGCCCGACCCGGCGATGACCGCAGCAGCGTCCTCGGCAAACTGGCGACTGGTCGGCCTGGCGTCGAAGCCGATGATCACAGGCGCTTCTGGTATGCCACCCGCTCGCTGGATGAGGAAATCGGCCAGCCCTCGCGAAGTTCGTATCACAACGGCTCTGTTCATCTGGTTCGAGCCGGGGCCAACCGCTCCTCGAATCCCTGCCGTGCCGAATTCGAGCGTCGCTCCCATGATCTCGGCGAGCGTCTCGAGGTCGCCCTTCTCGACCAGCTCCAGCAACTCTTGGCGTGTTCGTTGATCAGGGTCGGAGTTCGCCCAGTTGACGGCCCTCTCGATCAGGTCAGTCACCTTGGCGCTCCGCTGACCCACTTCCAAGAATGGGCGCACATGTCCGCCAATCCGAACTCGGTCGACCATCCGAGATCCGAGTAGGCCTTTTGCACGTCTGCGAAACTGGCCGCGACGTCTCCAGGCCGGCGTTCCACGATCTCATACGGGATCTTCCTGCCACTCGCCTCCTCATATGCCTTGATCAGCTCGAGGACACTATGACCCCTTCCTGTGCCGAGGTTGTAGACATGCACTCCAGGGTCATCTGAGTGCACGTCGAGGGCCCTGATGTGACCGACAGCGAGATCGACGACATGGATGTAGTCGCGAACACCTGTGCCGTCAGGTGTCGGGTAGTCGGCTCCAAATACCCGGACGTGGTCGAGCTCGCCGGCCGCCACCTTCGCCACATAGGGCATGAGGTTGTTTGGTATACCTTGAGGGTCTTCACCGATCATGCCCGATGGGTGCGCGCCGACAGGGTTGAAGTAGCGGAGAATCGGGATGCTCCACTCTTCGTTCGCCACATGGAGATCTCTCAACACCTGTTCCATCATTATCTTCGTCCACCCGTAGGGGTTCGTGGCCACACCGATTGGCATCGATTCGGTCAGTGGGAGCTTCTCCGGGTCCCCATAGACGGTTGCAGATGAGCTGAAGACGAGCCGCGTCACGCCAGCGCTCTCCAGAGCGGAGAGGAGTGCGATCGTGCCTCCAACGTTGTTGTCGTAGTACTTCATCGGGTCGGCTACCGACTCCCCGACTGCTTTGAGCGCCGCGAAGTGGATACACGCATCGATACCAGCGCCTGCCAGCTCGGTCATGCTCTCCACGTCACGTACATCGGCCTTGTGGAACTCCGGGACGTGCCCCGTGATCTCTCCGATCCGCCCGACCACTGACTCGTCGGAATTGGAGAGGTTGTCGACGATGACCGGCTCATGACCGGCCTCTATCAGTGCGACCACTGTGTGGCTGCCGATGAAACCCACACCGCCGCTTACGAGAACACGCATCAGATGCAGGTTAGGGCAGCCGGCACCTCACGCCGATGGAAGGCGGAGGACGAATTTCGAGTGGTGCCCGTCGTGCTCGTATCCGACTGAGCCATCCATCAACTCGGCCAGGCGCCGCGATATCCACAGCCCTAGACCTACGGATTGAGCGTGGCTCCGGGCAGTGACGAACGGTTCGAATATCGACTGCAAGGTCGCCTCATCTATCGGCTCACCGGAGTCGCAGACGGCCACCGCCACGAAGCCATTGTCCGATGTGATCTCGATCTTGCCTTCCGGTCCTCCGTATCGGACGGCATTTGTCACGAGATTGCGGAGAATCTGTCGCGTCCTGAGTGGATCGGCCTTCACCGAGAGGCCATCGCCACCGGCGACAGCCATTTCCGCTTCGACACCCTCCATGACCCGGCCGACCTCCACGGCGATGGGGAACACGTCCGGGCTGATCGAGACGCCGGCAAGATCCTCCCGATGAGCCACAAGGAGGTCTTCGATGAGCCATGACGCTTCCTCCGCCTCCCGGGTCATCAGCTTGATCATGTCTATTCGGTCTGGCTCCTCGAATTCGTCGTAGCGATTCTGCAGCTCACTACCCAGGCCGAAGATCGCGGTGATAGGGCTACGAAGCTCGTGTGAGACGGTTGCTATGAATCTGTCACGCGAGCGCTCCAGACGCACCCTTTCGGTCACGTCGATGAGACATCCTTCGAAGTATCTGATGTCCCCGTTTTCGTCGTACACCGCACGCGCCGTGTCACGGACCCACATGACCTGACCGTCCCTCCGACGCAGTTCGACGTCGAAGTCGTGCACTACACCCTTCTCGATGATCTCGGCCAGCCATGTCTCACGCACGGACGGGTCTGTGTAGAAGCCTGTCACCTCGTCGCTGTGGGCGCGCATCTCCTCGACGGAATCAAATCCGAAGATGTCCGACAATGCACGGTTTCCGGCTAGCAACTCGCCGTCTCGTGCGCTGCGGTAGAGAGGCACGGGGAGATACTCGAAGAAGTCATTCAGCTCGCGGACGCGCGACATGTCCACCTTTCATCGTCGCCTTCCAGCCCAAGACCGATAGGTCGCACGACCTTAATCGATGTCGATCCTCCGACACCCTGCGGAATCCAGCTGAAAACGGCCAATCTCAGGGGATGGGGTGGACGTGACGACCACCGGGACGGAGGTCGAATACAGGGCGTTGGCTACGAAGACCCCCGTGACGATGATCTCATCGGGTTCCGCAAGGACAAGGCCGATCGGGCCTGTCCCCATCCTGATCATCTCGGCCAGGACTGTTGCCGCCGAACTGCTACCCCGTCCATGCGGCAGGGACAGGATCACTCCGGCGACCGAACGACCTTCCGCCGGATGTGATCTGTCGATGATCCGACCGGTTCCGGCATCGACGCCGCCCCAGAAGGAAAGTGCCTGATCCAAAGCGAGCAGAGGGCCTTCAGCGAACCCTTCGACGAGAACCCTCGTCATGCGCCGAATCTCTCATCGAGGTGCACCTCACCGGCGACAGCCGAAGTGATGCACTCGGCAAGGCTTCCGATGACGACACCAACTCCCAGGTTCCCCGGGGCGTAGTACGCCCACTTGCCGGAATCGGTCATCACCGGTCCGGACACGTCGCCAATGATGGGTGTGATGTAGGTGCAGGTATCCGTCACGATGGTCGCCCCGAAAGCCTGGATCGAGCTCAGCGCACTATCGCCTGCCTCCGCCAGGGAGGAACGAGACGTGTTCACATAGAACGGCACGACCGTCCGCAGGCCACTGACTTGATTGGCCAGCTTCGTCAAACCGGCGGAAGACATGTGTGGTGTCCCGACCGAGACTGCGCCGATATTCCCCTTCGCCCATCCCAGTTGCATGCGTGCCGTGGCCAGAGCGTCCGAGTCGACAGTGAGCCTGCGTAGGCCACCGGAACGCGTGACCGCTTGGAGCGTGGAGGCTTCGGGGGTCACTCCCACGACGTGGAACATCGCTGTCGCCCCTGAGGACGCCGCGGCCGCGCCCAGCGCCTTCAACCGGTCCTCATCGGCGCGCTCGTCCAGCCCTTCGATCGCTGGTATCTCGACTCCACAATTGGCACCCAACCAGTGGCCCAGGAGCGGGTAGAGGAGATCTTCGTCCAGAAGCTCATCAGCCACCTCGACCTCGACCACGACAGTGGCAAGACGACCCTCGTCTGTGTGCAGCCCTGAGTGGGGAGCGCGTCCTGTGATCGCACAAGCAAGGTCGGCGAAGTCGCCATAGCGGTTGGTGCGAGCCCCGAGCACGGAGTTGGCAAACACGATCGCGTTCGACTCACCCCATGCGATCTGCTCACCCAGCTCAGGCCGATCGGGCAGCTGATACGGGGCGCATGTCCATGTGGGCTTGCATCCGAGGTCGACGTGGAGGTCCATGAGACGTCGCGCCTCCCGGGCGTCCGCCTCCTCGCCGCGATACAACTCTGGATGCAACAGGTCGAGCGAGGAGACATTCAATGTCGTGGGCACGCTCACAGAAGTACCCGAATCGACCATCCGTTGGGCGAAGTCCACACCGGCCTGACCGTGATACAAACAGCCATCGATGTGGGCTCGCGAGATGTCGATCAGTTGATCGGCTCGCGAAACCTCCGCCAATTTCACAACGAGCTCCATCGCGAGTTTCACGCCTTCGCCTAGCTCACCTGCCAGTGCGGACAGGTCGCGATCTTCGAGCGTGACCTCTTCTGCTGTGTTCACGAACCGAGGGGTAGCTCGAGTTGTGATCCGGGCCGCTGATATCTCTGAAGGCCGTTCCACATGAGATGGTCCATGAACACCCAGGAGCGTCGGTGAAGTGCGCTCGGGCCCCAAGCTTGGAGAGCCGCCTTGTGGATCGGGCACGGGTAGCCCTTGTTTGCCTCGAAGTTGTAACCGGGGAAGTCGAGGGCGAGCCGACGCATGATCCTGTCACGACTCACCTTGGCCAGTATCGATGCGGCGGCAATCGAAAGCGAGGTCGCATCTCCACGCACCAACATCCTGGCACCGCCGATGAAGTCCCACTTGCCATCCACGAGAATCTCATCTGGTCTGACGCTCAACCCGTCTATTGCTCGTCGGGCGGCGAGTCTCTGCGCCTCCGACATGCCGAGCTCGTCACACTCCTGTGCAGAGGCGTGTCCCACGGACCAATCCTCGACCCAGTCGGCGATACGCTCGAACAAGGCCTCTCTCTCGTATTCGGTGAGCATCTTCGAATCACGGATCTTGTAGACCCGCTTGTCCCGAGGAACTACGGCTGCGCCTACCGATATGGGTCCTGCCCACGACCCACGGCCGACCTCATCGACCCCGACAACAACCGATGCCCCACTCTCCCAGAGGATCCGCTCGTGGCCCAGCCCGGGCGCCTTCCGCCGAAGGGAGGGCCTCAGTTTTGGGGCAATGGACGACATCGGCCACAGGGTAGGCGCGGCTTGGCTTTTGCCCCGTCAGTTCAGCGCCGGATCGTCCGGGAACGAGGCGACCATGGCCAACTTTCCCGGCTGTCGCTTCAGGATCCGGGCCCATTGACCATTCGGGTCGTCGAATGGGTCATCCGGTGCGGCCGGCACCACATACCAGGCTCCCTCTTCCAATTCCTCGTCGAGTTGGCCCGGCGCCCAGCCCGAGTAGCCCGAGTAGACCCGGATCGAGCCAATCCCCGAAACAGGCTCTTGCTCCAGGTCGACCAGCGACAGGCCGGGAACGACCGGCTCGACGCCCGGATGTGAGGGAGCGAGAGCCAGGCCGACGGCAGGCTCGACAGGGCCACCTACGTGAATCAGGCCTGGTTCGACAGCCAGATCGGCCCATTCGGGAAGGTGCTCGGCAACCGTCTCGTTGGATGCCCTATTGAGGATGATCCCGAAGGCTCCCTCGTCATTGTCCTCGAGGAGCAGGATCACAGTTCGATAGAAGGTCGGCTCGACGAGCAGTGGGGAGGCGACCAGAAGCCTTCCACGATTGCTCATGTTGCGACCGCAGCCTGCCACGCGGTTGTTAGCGTGGCCACATGCCGCCGAGTACTCGATTGGAGATGAATCATGGTGCCTGTCGCCCGATGACAGAAACCGTAACTCATCCGACGCTCATCTCGATGCCTCGACCAACCCGCCGTCCCAGCGGCGCTGAACCCGCGTCGTCCGCTGCTGGCTGCCTCTGATGCGCGCCCTCGTCAAGCACCCGAATGAGACTGGTTTGCGGCTCTCCGACGTCCCGGTGCCCGATCCCGGACCGGATGAGGTCTTGATCGAGGTTCATGCGACGGGGATTTGTGGCACCGACATCCACATCTACGAGTGGGACCACTGGGCCCAGGAGCATGTTCCGGCCCCGATGATCGTCGGCCATGAGTTCTCGGGGACCATCGCGAAGCTCGGCTCCTCGGTGTCGGGTTTTGAGCTGGGCGAACTGGTTGGCGCCGAGGGGCATGTCGTATGCGATCAATGTCGCAACTGCCTCGCAGGTCGGCGGCATCTCTGCAACGACACTCGCGGCATCGGCGTCAACATCCCCGGCGCATTTGCCGACTTCATAGCTGTCCCCAAGTCGAACGTATGGCGCCATACACAGGGCATATCGCCCGACATCGCAGCACTATTCGACCCGTTCGGCAATGCGGTTCACACTGCACTCAAGTTCCCGGTCCTCGGAGAGGACGTCCTGATCACGGGCGCTGGACCGATCGGGATCATGGCGACGGCCGTCGTGGCGCACTCCGGTGCGCGCAATGCGGTTGTAACTGACGTCAACCCGTATCGACTACGCCTGGCTACCGAAATGGGCGCCACCTGTGTTGTGGACCGACGGGAGACCGACCTCGTCGACATCAAGAAGGAGTTGGGAATCGTCGAGGGGTTCGACGTGGCTCTGGAGATGTCGGGCAGCCCGGCTGCCTATCAAGACATCCTCGACCATACGATTCACGGCGCCAACGTCGCACTGCTGGGAATTCCCGGTGAGCCGTTTCCCATCGACTGGAGCGTTGTGATCTTCAACATGCTCAACCTCAAGGGGATCTACGGCCGCCAGATGTTCGACACCTGGTACAAGATGAACGTCCTCATCGAGTCAGGCCTCGACCTGAGCCCCGTGATCACTCACCGCTACGACGCCGAGGAGTTCGAAGACGCTTTCGCAGCGGCCAGTTCGGCCGAATCAGGGAAGGTCTTGATCCTCTGGGATTGACTCACTCCGAGCGGTGAGCTTGTGATCGAGCCATTCGACCACTTCGGATACCAGCGCCGGGCCTTCGGGCTCATTGAAGATCTCATGGCGAAGTTTTGGGTACAGACGTCGCTCGACGGGCGGCAAGTCTGCGAGGGCAGCACTGGTACGCGCCGGGACGATCGTGTCGGCTCCACCATGCATGACCAGGGTGGGGAGATGCCACTCATGAAGGCGGGAGCTCACGTCAGCTTGCGTCGAGAATATCTCGTTGCCGAGATGGGCCGTTGACTTCGTGAAGACCAGGGGATCGGCAAAGTACGCCTCGCCCACGTCGGGATCTCGGCTGAGCTGTGACCCTTCGAGAGCGTTGGGAACCAACAGCTTCGGCGCCACGGCCGCCAGTACCGGAGCAAGGGCCTTCTGCCACCATGCTCCGCCTCCGATACTGGGGGCGGATAGGACCAGATAATCGGGCTGAGGATTATGGGAAAGCCCATATGATGCGGCAATGAGACCTCCGAGGGAATGGCCCAGCAACACCACGGGGGCTCCACTCGAATTTCGGGTTTCGGTCACCAGCGCAGCGATTTGCCCCCAGTAGTCGCTCCATTCCCGGATGTACGCCCGGTCTCCCCCGCTTCTACCAAATCCGAACAGGTCCGGGGCGACGACTGAGTAGCCGCTCTCCGCGAGCAGGGTCGCGGTGCGCTCGTAGCGGCCGGCATGCTCGGCAAGCCCGTGGACCAGAACCACGGTTCCTTTCACGTTCGATTCGGGCGACCAACGGGTCAGGTGCTCGGCACCGTAGATCATGTGCTCGCGTTGATCCGTTGTGCGTCTGCCCTGGCTCACCTGGCCATACTAGGAGAAGCCCAAGCGCTGGGTTCTGGAATGGGTTCCGGGATCACGACCTGTGAAATGGTGGCTTGACCACGCTGCCGGCTACCCATCGCCCCCGAATCTCGACTTCTAGAGAGTCGCCAACTTCGGGAGGTGGCGCCACATACGCCATGCCGACGCCAGTCTCCAGCATCGGGCTCATGTTGCCCGAAGTCACCTTTCCGGTCCCCCGCTCCGTTCGCACCGGATAGTCGTGTCGGGGCACGCCACGACCCTCCAACACGAATCCGATCAGACGGCGCTCCAGGCCATCATCCCGCTGCCGCTCCAAGGCATCCTTTCCTACGAAGTCGTGATCGAAATCGACTGCGAAGCCGAGACCAGCCTCGATTGGGGTCGTAGTCTCGTCCAGGTCCTGACCCCAAAGAGGAAGACCAGCTTCCAGCCGAAGAGTGTCGCGCGCACCGAGGCCACAGGGGCGGACGCCGTGTCTGAGCAACGCAGCCGCCACTGTTCGGGCTGTCTTGGGATCGGTGATCAGCTCGCCTCCAGGCTCTCCGGTGTATCCGGTGCCGGCAAGCCACACCGGGCCACCACCCCATTGGAAGTGCTTGGTGCGGAAGCGGCCCACTCTCTGTTCCAGCACGTCCTCGATGACATCCGGCCCTTCGGGCCCCTGGATTGCGATCATTGCGGTGGTGCTCTGCAAATCAGTGGTGGTCACTCCATCATGCTCGGCAAACGCAGCCATCACTCGAGGCTGATTGACGGCATTCGGCATCACCCAGTACTCGTCGTCGGTGAGCCACCAGACAATGAGATCGTCCACCACTCCCCCGTCCTCACCGAGCATCATGCTGTATTGAGCGCGGCCGGGCTCGATGCGATCGAGGTTGTTGCACAGAAGCCGTGACAGGGCTTCTGCGGCGCCTTCGCCGCGAAGCGCGAACCGGCCGAGATGAGACACGTCGAAGAAACCTGCAGAGTTTCTTACCGCCTTGTGCTCCTCCAGAACGGACTCATACTGGACCGGCATCTCCCAGCCGCCGAAATCGATGAGCCGCGCTCCCAACTCGACATTGAGATCGTGCAGAGATGACCGGTTCATCCGGTGAGACGTTCGCCGCGATCCTCGAGTCGAACAATCGTCGGTCGCCCTGGCATCCGCGTCGGCGCACCGACGTCCTCGAGGCTCTCAGGCTCCTCGAGCCCATACTTGACCACCAGATGGAGATAGTCGCGTTGATAGAAGACCTTGCAGTTGACGTCCGGATAGAGCTCACGAAGCTGACGAACCTTGCGATTCTTCTTCGTCACGAGCTTTTGGTTCATCGTGGTGATCTCGATGAACAAATCGTCATCGGGTAGATAGAAGTCAGGAGTGAAGAACTGGGATGGCTCACCATCCTTGTCCCATGCGATTGGGAACGACTTTGGCTCGTACTCCCATCGGACCCCATAGAAGTCAAGGAGAAGTGCGAACTGCCGTTCGCTGTTGTGAGCGAAGGGGACTTCGTGAGCGCTGAGAGACTCGGTGCTCAGGTGGCCCCCGCCTCGATAGCCCCGGCAAATACCTCGTGATCCGGATAGAGCTGATGGATGTCGCCTTCGACCTCAGTCTCTACCGGGCCAATCGCTATCCCAAACACACCCTGTCCCCTTCGGAACACATCCACGACTTCCTCCTCGGAATGCGCTGCGTAAATCGTCTGGCCGTCACTCAGAAGAGTGACATCGGCAAGGGGACGGTCTGACTCCATCTGTTCCCGGAGTATCTCCACGGCTTGGCGAATCTTCTTGAGGCTCATACCGGCGTCGAGGAGCCTCTTGATGACTTTGAGCTGTACGACGTCGGAGAACGAATAGAGCCGCTGCGAGCCAGAGCCCGCCGCCTTCTGGAGGGAAGGTGTGATCAACTCGGTGCGCGCCCAGTAGTCGAGCTGCCGGTACGTGATCCCGACCAGTTTGCACACCTGTGGGGCGCGATACCCAAATTCCCGCTCACCTGACATGAAATCCTCCGGCTTACAAGGGCGTAATTCCGCCGCTGTCAGAAAGCTACCCGTTGTGCAGGTCCCGGTCAACGCTTTCTGTGGAAAACTCGCTCGGAGATGATCAGTCTTCGCCCAGGAAATCTTCGACCGTGACCTCTTCGAGCATCTTGCGAAAGCGGTCGACCTCGGCTTCCTCGGACTCATCCTCGAACTCGACACCGGCATCGTCCATCACCGCCTCGAGTGCGAAAACAGGAGTCCCGGTGCGAGCCGCCAAGGCAATGGCATCCGACGGCCTCGAGGAGATGTGGACCTCTCTCCCACCAGCATCGATCTCGAGGTCTGCAAAGTAGACAGAGTCGCGCATCTCGGTGATCGTGACCCGCGTCGCC
>QQVI01000008.1 GCA_003388545.1 Actinomycetota bacterium | reverse complement strand
TACCGTCCCGCTATATGGGACAGTTTGCCTGTATGTTCCGCTTGGTGGAACGTTTGGTCTGTGTTGTGCCGTCTGGTGGTGTTTTGTGGCGGGTAGCTTTCCGGAGAGCCGTTCGGGCTCGCTCGGAGGAGAGCGGTTAAATGTTGTCTACTCCGATGGTGAGTCCGTGGACCCGGACCCTGTAGCGACCGTTGTGGTCTGGTTGCATGTCGACGACGTTGGCTTTCGTGTCGGTCATGAGGGTGGCGTATTGGGTTGGTGTGAGGATGACGCCTTGGAGTTCGATGCCTTGCCGGGTGGCTTCGGCTGCGATGCGTATGAGCTGTTCAACATTCATGGTGGTGTGTCCCTTTCGGTGTGGTCTGTTTTGGGTACAGTTTCCCCGACGCGGTTGGGGGTGGTGGTTTCGTTTCCCGTGTGTATGTGGGGGCTTCGGGTGCCTGCCGGCCTAACGGTGCTCGTCTCCGGCTTCGTCCGCTCGAGGTGTCGGCAGGTCTTGTTCGCCCGGTCGGTTACGGGTCGGGGCCTTCGTTGTTGGCGTGGAGTTCGAGAGCGTTGAGACCGATTTCGAGGTACGAGTCGACGAGGTCGGCGTATTGGCTGTGATCGGTCACGATGGTGCCGCAGAGGCCGCAGAGGGTTCGTCGCATGGAGGCGTCTCGTTCCCAGTCGTGTTGGCAGGTCATTCCGGCACCTCTTCGAGGTCCCATGGCGAGTCGTCGACGGAATGTAGCACGATTTCGATGGCACCGGTGAACGGGGTGATACGGATTTGGTGGACGTCTTCGGTGATGTCGACTCCGTCGGCGTGGACTCGGAGGAGCCCGTTGCCGGCGTCTTTGATCTCGAAGTTGATGTTGGAGGCGTTGTAGCCTCGGATCCGGTACACTTTGCCGGTGGGGTCACTCATCGTCGGCCTCCAATTCGAGTTGCCCCACGATTTCGGGTGGCGAGGTGTCTGCGGCGTGTTCGAGCCATTGGAGTTCTCGGCGGTTGACTAGCTCCATCGCCGGATATGGTGAGGCGTCCGGGTCACCGAACAGGACCGAATCGATCTTCTCCGCTGCGAATATCTCCGTTGATGGGACGTGTACGAGGTTGGCGGTGAGATCGGGCTGCTTGTCGACGCCGGTGCCGGGGTAGATGATCCCGTCGTCGAGGAGGCGCTGAAACGCCATGATGTCTGTGACGTGTGTGTCCAGCTGGAGGGGGTGGGCCGCCCAGTACGCCTCCGCTATCCGCACCGCGGCAGCTGAGAATTGCGTTTCGCTCATGTTTCCCACCGATCCGGCCACGGGCCACCGTTGCGGCGTGGGTCTTTAGCGGATGCGAGCCACAGAAGCCGGTACGTGTCTTTCGGTCCGGGATGGATAGGCACAAACACGACACTACCTGCTGAGGGTTGCGTTTCCGCCGGTTCTGAGATACGATCGCCTTGTATATATGGCATGTACCTCACAGTAGGGGTCGGCGCACACGATTTCAAGTCTTGTGTCCGGCCCCTACTTCGTGTACGGTGGTCACACCATGCGCGGCTCCCCTCCAGGGGGTTCCTTCCGGTCAGGGCCGGCTCCGAACGCTCACTTCGGGGCTGGCCCTTTCCTCTTGACACCCCACCCCAGTCGTGTAGTGTTTACCACACACCACCGGGAGCGTGTAGTGCCAGAGACTGAAACCCGCAACTGGGAAGAACGGCCATGACCTCCGGCCTCATTATCCCCATTATCCCCATTGTTCCCATTGTCCTAGTCGTGGGGGTCCTCGTCGGCATCCTCATCGATGCGGCCACGAGACTCCAGAACCTCTCTTACAACGCCGGACACAGCAGAGGCTACGAACAGGGCTATGAAGCCGGGCGGCTCGCCGAAGCCCGAAACTGGAGGGAACAGGCATGAGTAGGCTCCCCAACCCGGAATGCGCCCTGTGCGGCAACACGCTGTCATGGCATCGCCTCACCAAATCGGCCCGCGTCTTCTGTCTCCGCATCTCCTCCATGGTCGATGACGCCCCCGACTTCAAAGGCCGCATCGAAGAAGAATCGTTCGCCATGACCTGCGACCTCAACCTCCTCGTCGAATCACCCCTCACCCGAAGCGAAGAAGCCGTCCAGTGGACCCGCGTCATCCACGGCGCCAAAGCCAAAATCCCGCTCGAGAAGCTGCCAGCGACGTGAGATTCGTTTCCCTGTTCGCCGGGATCGGCGGCCTCGACCTCGGTCTCGAACGGGCCGGGTGGGAATGCGTAACTCAAGTCGAATGGGATCCGTGGTGTCAACAGATCCTCAACAAGCACTGGCCGGAGGTGCCGAAATATGCAGATGTGCGAGACGTGTCAGGCAGCGCCCTACCGGCCGCGGACGCAATCGTCGGCGGGTTCCCCTGCCAACCTGTTTCGCAGGCGGGACGGCAAAAAGGTACGAGTGATGAAAGGTGGCTGTGGCCCGAAGTCGCCCGCCTGGTGGGTGAAATACGACCCCGCTACGTCGTCGTGGAAAACGTGCCCGGCCTCAGAAGTCACGGAGGTACCGAAGTCGTCACTGATCTTGCCACGCTGGGCTACGACTCGGAATGGGGTGAGCTTTCTGCTGCCGCCGTTGGAGCACCCCACCTCCGCAACCGATTCTTCCTTGTGGCCCACACCGACACAAGCGGACGGGATGGGCGGCCCCGGATCTTCCGGTCGAGACGGCGGTCCGAATCTGCGCACAGCGGTCAATGGGCAACTGAACCCGACATGGGTCGAGTGGCTCATGGGATTCCCCGCCGGGTGGACCGACTTAGAGGACTCGGAAACGCCGTAGTGCCACAGGTTGCCGAAACGCTCGCCCACATGATCGATGTCTGATACCCTTCCCACATGCGACTCATCAAATACGACGGCCAACGCCGTGTCACCCGGCAGCGAGACCCCGCCACCGGCCGCACCACCGGCATCTCAATCGAGTCGAAGAACGGTAAGCGGGACCACGTCGCCCGACCCGACACCGTCAGGCTCAAGCTCACAGTGGAGAAGTAGAGGATGTCACGCAAAGAGCGACTCGAGCAGGAACTCAGGCTCGTCTCAGCCGAAGAGGAGTTCCGCAACAAGAAAGCGAACGGTGCCGTCACCAAGAAGGACCGCGAGCTCCTCCGCCAGATGCGCGAAGAGTTCCGCACCCGCTACCGGGACCCGGCACCGGAAGGGGCCTCCCCTGACGTGATCGAAGCCTCCGCCGCGGTCAAAGCCCTCGACGGGGTCGAGTGACCCAGGAGCTCATAATCCCCGACGGCGACTGGCGTCGCCTCCTGAGCCTCACTGAGCAAACCCCGACGCACATCAACATCATGTGCCTCAACGCCGTACCGGACGGCGCCGGCGGGCTCAACCGGTGGCTGTCCCGCACAGATGTCCTCGACCTCCTCCGCAGCGAAGCGGCACGACTAGAATCCCGTGACATCGCAACCCTCGCTGATAGGATTGCGGAAGCAACCCGACGAAAGGCTTGACAGATGGCTATCACGGCCGCGGGGCTGTATGGCCTCACCCTCGAGAAGTTCCTCACCGACGCAGCCGGCGAGAATCTCGAAGCTGAAGACAACGAAGGACTGTTGTGCGAGGACGGCTACACGCCGAACTACGACACACACGACTTCGTCAACGACGTCACGAACGAAATCTCCGGCGGCAACTACGCCCGCGAAGCCATCACCACCACTGAGATCACACTGAGCTCAGGCACCCTCACGTTCGATGCCGCCGACACGGTGTACGACAACGGCGGCGCCGACGACGTCACCATCACGAACGCCATGGCGCAGGTGATCCACACCAACGTCGGGGCAGACACCACCGACCAGCTCGTGTGCCTCCAGGATTTCGTCACAGCCGGTTCCTCGACGAACTCGACGTTCACGGTACAGCACGCCGCGGGCGGCATCTTCACGATCGA
Source organism: Actinomycetota bacterium (assembly GCA_003388545.1). Taxonomy (GTDB): domain Bacteria; phylum Actinomycetota; class Acidimicrobiia; order Spongiisociales; family ZC4RG35; genus MA-ANB-1. The sequence continues at coordinate 36,774 of QQVI01000008.1, read as the reverse complement.
CTACACGCCGTAAGGTAGGCACATATGGCGACGGCCGTTGGGCAACGGTTTGTCCGTCGCCACAATGCAGCGAGAACGTCCACCGCCAACACCACCGCGGCGGACATCACCTACGACACTGCTGTCCTGTCCGAGGGCGGCTACACGTGGGCGTCTCCAGAAGTCACCGTCGACGAAACCGGCATCTATTTCGCTGCGTGGGACCTCGGGCTCATCGAAGCCCTCTCCACCCGTGCTGTCGGCACCCTTGTCCCGTCGATCAACACCACCGACCAGATTCGGTTCCGTGCCACGCACCGCTATTTGCGTAACGCCGGTGGTGCGCAACACGGCGCATCGATTGGCATGGGGCTGTTCAACCTCACCGCCAACGACGACTTCAAGATCCGCAACCCAGGGGCCCTCACCCCCACCGACGCAGTAGGCAACTACGCCACGCTCTCCGGCGCTTCCGGCGGCATCCAGCTGGTGCGGATGCCCGACGGGAACTTCACCCACCTCGAACGCACCGTCGACGCCACCGAAGTCGGCACCTCCAACATCAACGCCACCCGGCCATGGCTCGACTCGTCCGGCACCTGGACAACCGTCACCTACAACTCCGAAGTCCAAGACGACGCTGCGCTGTATCCCGGCACCGGCGGTGACGTCACGTTGGCCGCCAACACAAAATACCTCATCGTGTGGGGCACCACCTCCTGGTCAACGGACGCCTCAAGACACACCTACGTCACTCGGCTACAAATCAACAGCGTCAACGTCCAAACCGGTTCCGGCTACCAGCGCAACGCCTCATCGCAAGGGCCCCCCATCGTTGGTGCCTATTTGCACGAAACCGGAGGCAGCACCGAAACGTTGCGTCTTCAAGCCACCCACGAAACCGAAGGCGGCGACGCCGGAACCCCCAACGTCTCCGACGCCTACCTCCAAATCCTCGAACTACCAAGTACGGCCGAATGGATCCATGTCGACAACGGCACCACCGACTCCCTCACCACAGCCCTCGCCGCCGAAAACACGTGGTACACGACCCCGCTGTCATCGACGTTCCGTGCCGACGGTGGCTCCAACCTGTCCCTCGACGCCGCCAACGACCAAGTCGACAACGACTCCGGCGCCGACCTCGGGGTCCTCGCCTTCGGATGGGCCCGCTGGGACCGCGACGCCGGCGCCAGCGGTGGCCGCAAAAACCCGTGGGGCCGCTTCAACAACGGCACCGGGCAAGGCTACGGCATCTCCGGCGCCTACTCCCGCGGGGCACAGTCCAACGACGACACGTGGCAAGCCCACTACTGCTCCGCATGGCTCGGCGACATCCCCTCCGCCGGTTCCCTCACCTTCGAGCACCGCGACGACGCAGGCGGCGCCGGCGCCGCCAACAACGACATGGGGATCTACGCCTCCACGTCCCGCTACTTCCTTGGCGTCCAGGTCCTCGACCTTGGCAGCCTCGAAGATGCCGGAGGCACGCCCGGCACCGTCACGCCCGCCACCATTGCTGCCACCGCCACCGTGCCGCAACCCGCACTCCAAACCGGGGCAGCCCACACCGCCATCCCCGCTGTTGTGGCCGCCACCGCCACAGCACCCACCCCGACACTGATCGGTGGTGCCGTCATCACCCCCACCGTTATAGCTGCCACTGCCACTGTGCCGAACCCGACAGCATTCGAACCGGTCGTGGTGCCCGACCCCGGCGAGCTGCTCCGAGCCGACATGTACACCGTCCTCGAACCGTCCACCACCGGCGTCTCCGACGGAACCGACATATCCACCTGGAACGACGACTCCAACGAAGCCCTCTCTTTTACGTCCCAGTCCGGCAACGATCCAACCTACGTCGAGGACTATTTCAACGGCCACGGCGCCATTGAGGCGCGCCAAGACGCCCACATGTCAGCCCTCGCCGGAGCCAACATCGCCACCGGGTCGATCGCCTTCCTGTACGTCGGCCGCTGGCTCGCCAACGTCGGGATCCGTCACGTCATCGCATCCCAAGCCGTCGGAGGCTCAATCAACGACAAGCACGCCCTCGGCACCGACTCCGCCCCCCCCACCGGGGGAGGGGCCTTCCACGTCGTCATGTCCGGTGACGGATCGTCCGGCGCCCACGGCAACCCCGAGTCACATCCCGGTGCCGACGGCGGCGACTTCGAGACGGCCATCGCCGACGAAGAGCACGTCGTGCTCCACATCACCTGGGACGGCACCAGCGGACCCGCCGCCGACCGGGTCGACCTGTACTACTACACATACGCTGGCGGATGGAAGCATCTGATCCAACACAACTCGTCGGGCAACAACGCCTACAGAGGTATGTCTCTTTTCAGGCGCGAAGACGGCAACAGTCTCACCGCAGCTGACTTTGCCAACGGCGGCATGAGGGTGTTCGACGCCAACGAATACACCCTCGCCGAGATGCAAGCCGCCGGCGAGGAGATGGCGCAATGGCGCGGCATCAAGCCGTCCCTCAAAGTAGTGGAAATCGATGGGCACACCGCCGAGTTCGAGATTTGGTACAAGGATCCGGATGCCTTCAACTCCACCGGCACCGGGGCCATCACCAGTAACGTGAAGCTCAACGTGTCCGGCGGCACTGTTGCCGCCACGCTCGTCGGACCCTCAGCCACATGGAAGAACGACGTGCAATACGGAAACGGCACCCATGACCTCGGGTCGCTCCCTGTGGACATCACCGGCTGGGAAGACTTCGAGCGCATCACTGTGAGGGCAGTCTGATGGCGGCACCCGGCGAACTCACCGGAGAAACTACCTCCTCAACCGCAGGCGGCACCTCCCTCGCCATTACTCTCCCGGCCGGCACCGCTTGGAAAGTGGCGTTCATCTGCATCGACGGCCTCCACTCCGGCGATGCTGCCTGGCCCACCGGCTGGACCGGCGGGTTCACTGACGGCAACGGCAACACGCTCGGCTGGGCGAGGTCCGACAGCTCAACATCGGCCACCTCCGTCACCCCCACTTGGACCGGCACCGAACGGGCCACCGCCATCGGCGCCACCGCACCCGACGTCGACTTCGGAACCGACGACTGGACTACGGCCACCGCCGCCACCGGGGCGAGCGCCTCCCCCGACCCGCCCGACCTGACCGGGCTCACCTCCGGCGACTACCGCTTCATTCTGGTTGCCGGGCACGATCGCGGCAATAGGTCGTTCAACGGCTACCCGGAACCCGACGACAACACCGCCATAGATGACGGGTCGTCGGCTGGGACCGGTGTGGCTATAGCAACCGATGACCTCACGTCGGTTACCGGCTGGACCGAAACCACGACCTTCTCCCTCACGGGCGGCACCGGCTGGAACGCTCAAACGATCGCTATGCCCGAATCCGGTGGCGGCACCCCCGCCACCGTCACCCCTGCCGTGATCGCAGCCACCGCCACCATGCCCGGGCCGTCACTCGACGGAGCAGGGGAAACGACCCCCGGTGCCGTTGCGGCAACCACCACAGCACCGACGCCTTCCGTGGCCGGCGGCGCCGTGCTGGAACCAGTCACCATTGTCGCAACGACGACACTCCCAACCCCGCAGCTCATCGGCTCGGCCGTAGTGGAGCCCGCTGTCATCCCGGTCGTGTCGACCACCCCGACCCCGACCACAGCCGGAGCCGCCACCGCCGAGCCGGCCACGATCGCCGTGGTTGTGACTGTTCCGACTCCATCCACGTTCAACACTGACGGTGGCGCCCACTCCGCGGTACCAGCCACTATCGCTGTCGTCACCACCGCACCCACCCCGACTGTTATTGGTGGTGGCGTGGCGACCCCTGCCGTGATCGATGCCATCGCAGCCCTCCCGGCCCCCACGCTGGCGGGTGCTGGCCGTGCCGTGCCGGGCGCCATCGCAGCCAACGTCGCCGTACCGCAAGCGGCCCTCATCGGCGGCGCCGTCGTAGTGCCCGCCTCGATCGCAGCCGTCGTCACCGTCCCGATCCCCACAACCTTCAACTCAGATTCGGGTGCCGAAACGGTCACCCCCGCCGTCATCCCGGCCACCACTACGGCACCCACCCCGACAGTGGCTGGCGGCGCCGTTGTCGAACCCGGATCGATCCCCGTCGTCGTCACCGTGCCGTCACCGACGTTCAAGTCGCCATCCACGGCTGAACCAGCCACCATCGCGGCGCTTGTCACTGTGCCGACCCCGGTCCTGATCGGCGGGGCGGTCGTGTCGCCCGCCGTGATCCCGCTCATCACCACGGTGCCCCAGCCCGAGAACGTGTCCGGGCAGCTCATCGACATTTCGCAGGGCTACGAATCCGGGGGCCTGTTCCGCAACACGGCAGCCTCCCCGAAGATCCTTGCCCTCGTCGAGTTCGGCCACTCGGCGCCGGTCGGATTTACTCAGTCAGAGAATTGGGAACGAGTCTCAGGGACATTCGCCTATCCTCCAAACACACACGACATAGTGATGGCGGCGGTCCGCACCGCGTGGCTCGCCGACATCGATTCTGCCACAGCGACACTCACCACCGCCTTGAACAACGCACTCACATTCGCCGGATACCGCCGAGCGGACGGTCTCGAGATCGGCGACATCGCAGGGACAGCTACGTAATGGGCGGCAACGCACCCGACAAGGACTTTTGGGAACGGGAACGCAAACCCGACGGCGACCTCCTCGATGGGCGGGTCCGGCGCCGCATCGCCAACCAAATGCGGGTCCTCAACGCTATCCAAGACGATCCCAAGATCACCTCTGTTGCCGAGGCAGCCAAAGCGGCCGGCGTAGCCGAAGTCACCGTGCAGAAGTGGAACCGGGAAGACCCGGATTTCGCCAAGCAGTACAAGAAGGCCAAGCAGTTCCTCCAGAACCGGCGCAAAGCGCTGGCCCGTGCCCGTGACACCGACGTCGTCAAGCTCGACCACGAAGAAGTGGAGCGCCTGCCGTTCGCCGAGTGGCGCCGCCACTACACCGGACGTGGCACCCCCCGCCACCACCAGGCACTCGTCGACGCTTTCGAGGACAAGACCAACAAGCGGATCTTCATGCTCGGCCCCCCCGGCATGGGGAAAGACACCTCGGCGCTCGACATCGTCGCTCGAGAAACCTGTTACGACCAGGGGCTCCGTGTCGCCTGGATCATGGAATCGGAACGCTTCGCCGGCCGCCGTATCGAAGAGCGTCTCGACCCGTACCTGACGGACCCGAAGACGTACCGCACCGCACCACTGGGTTCCACGTCGCAAGTCCCAACAGGTTCGTTGATTGAGGACTTCGGACCGTTCAAATGGGCAAGGGGCATGGTCGACACTGACGGCAACTCGGTGCGCAAAACCACCTGGACGAAGAACGAGAAGTACTTCATTCGGGGCACCACCGACGAGGCCGAACCGAACCTGTGGGCCACTGGCCTCGGTGGTGCGCTGTACGGTGCCCGTGTCGATCTGATGGTGATCTCCGATGCCTTCACGCGGGAGAATCAGACGTCACCGACCGTGATGGAAGACCAGTTCCAGTTCATTCTCGGTACCGCCCGGTCCCGGCTCGATACCCGTGGCCGCATGGTGTTCCTCGGTACCCGCATCAAGAAGGGCGACAACTACGAGCGGCTCATGCAGCAGTACATCGGCGAGGCCCCCGTGGTGAAGCAAGAAGGCTGGTACACGAAGTACGCCAACGGCACCGCCACAGTCATCATCCCGCCGATCGTCTACAACGAAGACGGGGAGATGGAGTCGTACTGGCCCGAGGAGTTCCCGTTGCGGTCCTACTTCCAAATGCCCCCCGAGAAGGGCGAGAAGATCGGGAAACGCATCGAGATCGGCAACCTCACCATTGCCGAACAGGACGAGCTCGCCGAGCAGGGTGCGGAACGTGTCGACGGGCTCCTCGACATCAAAGAGGACCTCAAGGGCACTGACATTTGGGCCTCGTCCTACGAACAGAACCCACCCGAAGACATGACGGGAGACTTCAATGACGCCGTGCTCGAGAAAGCGCTCGACGAGACCCGCACCTATGGTGTGTGGAACCCCTCGGAAGTCACCTTTGTCGGCGCCGATCCGGCTCGTGTTGGCGGCGCAGCGTGGACAGCTATGGCCGTTGACCGTTCGATGGGAACGATGACGGTTATCGACTGGTTCTTCGGGGAACGACTCGGCATTCAGGGCATCAAGTCGAAGCTGATCTTGTGGCCGCTGGAGCGGTTCCGGCCGCTGTGGTACGCCTATGAGGTCAACAAGGAATCGGCTGTGCTCGACGACTCCATCATCAAAGAGGCGTTCACCGATTTCGCCACGTCGCTGTACCGGCATCAGACGCACGCCGGTAACCGGTCCCGCGGCCACTTGTCGGTGTCGGCCATGTCGTTCCTGATGCGCTCCGGTGTGTTGCGACTTCCGGCCATGACCGCCGAGGACCGCAAGAAGTCCGAACGTCTGTTCGAGTTCTTCAAGAACTTCGACGCCCGCTCCCACGCTGAGGGCCGCTCCCGTCCCGGCCAGAAAGGCCATCAGCCCGATGACCCGGCGCTGGCGACATGGGTATGCTCCATCAAAGCGTACGACTTCCTCGAAGGTGCGTCGGGCGCCAAGGTCGACGTTCGCAGTCCGGTGCCTCAGAGCGTTCGCAAGAAGTGGGAACGGATGCGGCGGCGACAAATAGCAGAAAGAACCGGCGAAGACCAGTATCCTTTGCGCCACGAGCAGCCGAAGATGACCGACGTCGCCCTGTTGTTGGCGAGTGGAGAACAGTAAGTGCCCACAACCGCAGACATTTCCGAAGCCAGACAGCACGGCGCACGTCAGCATCAGGCGTGGAAGAAGCAGATTGCCATAAACAACGCCACCGGGGCGGGGAACTGGCAGGTGCTTTGGGACGACGACACTGTCGAACACTCCGACCCGCTCGTCGAGAACATCTACTCAGGTTCGTTGCAAGACAAGGTCTATTCCGCAGCGTCGGCGCTGCCACAGATGCGGACGTTCCCCGCGAGGGGCACACGGCAGGACCGTGGGGAACGCTCCGCCGAGAAGCGGCGCCGCATCTTCGAGTCGTACTGGACCCGCAGCCGCCTCGAGAAGACGATCCAAACCCTGTACTTCGACTGGTTCAACGCAGGGGCCGCTTACACGGTGCCGTGGGCCAACTGGATCCACGCCACCGAACCTCGCCTCACCTCGCCCGGCGAGCGGTTCCCGTTCTTCATGCGGATGCACCCCATGTTCGCCTACCCGCTGTCACATGACTCGCTCGGCTCTTTGACGGAGATCCTCGTGGCTCGGAAGCGGCCGCTCGGTGCCATGAAGAAGGAGTACGGCCTCAACCACCCCAACATCAAGGCGATCGAGTCTCAACTTCCACTCAAGGGTAAGGAGGCGGACCGGGAGCTTGTTGAGGAGCTGTGGTTCTTCGACAAGACCCACTGGGCCGTAGCCATCGGCACCAGCGTTGACCACATCACATTCGATCAACGCAACCGTTTCATGCAGATTCAACCTCAAGTAGGGGGTGAGGGTCAAGTGATCGGCTGGCTCGCCGATCCCGTGAAGCACCAGCTCGGAGTGTGTCCGGTGGTGGAAACGAAGCGCGCCACCCATGACGGCGAGTACCGGGGTGCCCTCGAGGACGTCATCCCGACGTTGAGGGTTGCGCAGAACATCATGGCGCGCCTCCTCGACGACATCGACATGTCGATCTACGCCCCCACAGTACTCGAGAACATCAAAGACCCTCACAAGTACGGTCCGGGCGCTGTACTGGAAGGCACCGGGGAAGGCACCGCACGCATTGAGCGGGACCGGCCGCCGGTCAACTTCGAGGCCCAGCAAACCGTCGCCGCCATGCAGGACACGGCCCGCCGACAGGCAGCGTGGCCGCCACAACGGTCCGGCAACCCGGACGCATCCATTGTGTCAGCGAAAGGTGTTGTGGCGCTGGCTGGCACCTTCAACGTGGAGCTCGCCACCGCCCAGGGCGACATTGCTTTCGGACTCCAAGAGATCACGGCCCGCACCGCGGCGCTCGACGAAATCCACTGTACCCCAGAGGTGGGACAGAAACGCATCGACGGGGTTGAGGGTGACAAGCAGTGGTCCGAGAACTACAACCCAGGCACCGACATCAACGGTGACTACCGCCTCATCGTGTCGTACGGTGAGAACGCCGGGCTGGACCGCCAGAACCAGTTGGTGCAGGACGCCACCGAGCTCGGCCAGGGCACCATGTCTCGGCGTCAGTTCATTGAGCGGCGTGGCCGTGACGCCCTCGCCACCGAGCGGGACATCCTCATCGAACAGCTCACCGACATCTACATCCAGCAGGTCCTGCCGTTGCAGCTCACCCAGCAGGACCCGGCCGTGCTCGAGTTCCTCGACGCCATCGATTCGGACGACACCACCACCCGTGGTGCCGTGTTGAAGGCGCTCCGTGACGCCCAGGTCGTGGCGGAACGGCAGGCGGCGCAGCAGGCCGAAGCGGGAGGTGCCCCATTTGACGCCCTCGGTGCGATACAATCGCTCCAGTCGGGCGGTATCCCCGGTGTCTCCCCCGGACTCCAGAACGCTCTTCCGGCCAACATCAGTCGACTCAACGCAGAGGTCGCCCCAGGCGGCACCGCAACATAGGAGAAACACCACATGGGCAAGCCAGTTGTTCGCCCCCCGATGGGACCCGAACTCGACGAACCGTTCGTCACACTCACCACGACCCGCTGGGCCAACCAGGGCTGGACACCGCACGGGTTCGCTTACACGATCCGGTTCGACGAGGCCGGCGATGCCACCGTGCTTGAGCGGCATTTCCAACTGTGGATCGGCCTCGACGGCGCCTTCGAGCAGGGCCTGCTCGTCGACGGCGGCGTGGTCGACCCGGACGACGCCACCGCAGCCCGCGAAGCCGACAACGCCGAGAAGAAGCGACCACCGCTCGGCGACGAGCCAGAGAACACCACGAGTGCCACCTCAAACGAAAATCCAGGGCTCATCACCCGCTTCCTGAACAGGGACTAGAACATGGCCGCCGAGGACCTCGTCCCAAAGGGGCTACCCCACGGTGAACGACAGCGAACAGTCCAAGCCATGCGTCGCGCCGGATTGCCGACTTCCACAAGCCCAAGTGAAGCACCTGGCGTACTGCCGGAAGCACGTCGACCTGTTTCTCGTCGCCGGCCTTCTTTTGACGCCCTCGCGAACCGCAAACCGCCCGGCCCCCCCGGAATCACGGCCAACGGCGGGCTGACCCCCGTCCAGTCGCCGATCCAGTCGTTCCGACAGAAGGCGCTCGGGTCCAACAACCCGCTTCTCGCTGAGATCGGGAGAGTCCTCTCGGAGTACCTGTGACCGATAGAGAGTTCGCCGTAACGGGTGTGCCCGGCGAACTCGACCTCGAAGAAGAAGTCACTGGAGTCCCGTCGACGTCGCCCATCTCGGACGTCATCACCGAACCGGAACCATCACCTTTCCAGACGACGATCGCACCGTATGCACCCCCGGTGCGGCCGACACCGCTCGGCCCGGCGCCGTCGACACCGCTCACTACCTCCGATTTCCAGATGATCCAGGCGAGCTTGTACTTGATGGATCCGTCGCTGATCGGCGACGAGGACCGCACCGCCAAGTTCGTCAACCGGTTCGCTGAGGCGTATTACGACGGCAGCCCCGAGCTCCTCACGATGCTGTCGATAGATCCGCAACGGGCCCTGGGGCTCGCGAACGAGCAGTACCTCGAGCAAACCATGGTAACTGCGGCCGGTGACGAGACACCGCCGCAGGAGGCCCTATACCGGGCGATGCACGAAACGTATGCCCGCCAGTACGGCCAGGTCTTGACAGCCGGGCAGCTCCTCAACGACGCCGAGGTGCTACGTGGGGCCTGGGAAGCGACGTCACTGAACGTCACCCCAGCAGCGGTCGGGAACTTCGGCATCGAAGTCAACGGGTCAACAGTGGAAGGCATCGAGGCCCTCCCGATCGAACAGGTGCGTGCCCTGGAAGAGATTGAGGGACGCGGAGTCGTGTGGGCCACCCAAGGTGCAGATTTGGCCTTGGCGGTCTCCGAAGCCACCGACGGTCCCACGTTCCGCGCCCTCATCCGCCTCGACCCGAACACCACGATCGCCGATCACGCCGACGTGGTGCGGGCGTACATCATGGCCCGCTCCGGTCTGGCACACACCATCGACGAGGACTCCGACGAGCTGCCCGGCCCGCAGACCGTGTGGGGCGCCATCACCGAGCAGGCCGGCGACCTGCTGCGCTGGACCGAGGATCACGGGGCCCGACCGGCGTATGAGGTGGTCACGAACGAGATCATGCGGCAGGCGTTCGGCATCACCAACACAGAGCAGATACTCGACGCTCAGGCTGCTGGCCGGGAACAGCAGTACCTTGATTCGCTTGCGGGGGCGCACAAAGCGGCCGCCTCCGATGAGGCCATCATCGCCGCGGTCGCCACCCAGTTCATCGGCGAGGGGTCTTCTCAGGGAAATGCCCTGGTCATGGCGATGGACGCCTGGGCAGCCCTGCCCGAAGCTGACAAGGTCACGCTCAAAGAATCTCTGTTGGGGGAGTTGGATTCTGAGGAGGCGTTGCGGAAGTTCCGTGAACTCGAAGATGACCGCACTGTGCTCGGCACCCTTGTCGAAGACATAGCTCTCCCCCGCGCCATGGCGATCTTTGAGGCGTGGGATCGTGTCGCCCATGGCATCGGCGTATTCTTCCTTGACGCCACCGCGGGGATTGCCGAAGCCGTAACCGGCGACGGACCCATCAACCCGGTGACGATCGTCACGAACGCCGTTGGCGAAGCCCTCGACAACAAGACCGTCTCACAGTTCTACGACATGGATCCGGAGTCGGCCGCAGCTCAATGGGTCGACATTGGCGGGTCCATCATCTTCGACCCGTTGACGTGGGCAACCCCTGGCGGCAAAGCCGGGTGGCGAGCCTTGACCCGTGCCATGAATGACCCGGCGCTGGCACAGCAATGGGTGTATGGGCGCAACGAGCTCCGGTCCCTGGCCCGCAACCTCGTAGACGGTTCCAACCCGCAAATGGTTGAACTGTTCGGCACGGGGCTGTCGCCCGATGCCCTTGTGCGGCTGTGGCAGATCGGCGGCGATGAGTTCACGGACCTGGCGGCACGCAAAGCCGCCACGAAAGAGGTCCTCGACACGCTCGTTGCCAACACCCCCGCCAACGGTGGGTTCTGGGTACCAACCGGCCCGGCCGCCATTCCGCTCCGGCAAGGCGTACAGGGCCTCTCGAAGTTCCTGGCAAACATGGACATCGCAGACAACGCCGCCGTCGAGAAGGTGGCGACCATGCTTACCAAGTCGAGCACGCATCGGGCTATCCGTACCGACGACGCCTTCTTCCTCGACGATGCTATTCGACTCGTTACGACCCGGTTCCCCACCCAGGCGGACAAGTTCCGTGGAGTTATGGACGAGCTCGTCAACGTGTGGAAAGCCTTCCGGGGCGACTCGGCGGATCTCGTCGCCGCCGTCACGGCCCGTTCCGAGTCGGTGAGTCGGGCGACCCGCGCTGTCCGACAGGCCGCCGACGCCACACAGGTCCCGATGCTGCGCAAAGAGCAGGCAGCCCTCCGCCAAGCCATCTTTCGCCAGCAGGCGTTGGCCGGCACCGCAGACTTCGACCAGGCTGTGGTCGACCAACTGACGAAGGCGAAGCAGAGCATCGATGACCTGCTGGCAGAAGGGGAGACGACGTTCGAGCGGCTCGCCCTCGACGAAGCGGCCCTCCGAAGGGAAGCCCTCTCCCTCAAACACGAACTCGATTTTGCACAATCAGCGGGAGATCGGAACCTACTGCGCAACTGGGTCGATTCATTCATGGACGACTGGGCCGACGACCTCGGTATCCCCGTCCTCGAGAACGGTCGGCGGGCCTGGGATCTCGTCAGCGACTTCGCACGGACAGGCGTCGGCCAGGAGCGGCCGTTCCTCAACTTGGCGCCGTTCGGTGAAGACGCCACTGACGCTGCCCGTGCCGGTCTCGGTGCGGCAGCTCGGGAGGCCGTGCTCCCCGTGTCACCGATGGAACTTGTGGCGTACGGCGCCCTCGGTGGCGACAAGTTCAGCGCAGTGAGAAGCGTTCTCAAAAACCAGGCGGTGCAGAAGACGCTCAACAACATGCAGTACGTGTTCTCCGCCTCGGTACTGCTCAACGCCGTCACTCCATTCAAGGCACACCTCGACGAAGTGCTGCGGTTCTACTCCAGCACCGGCCAGATCGGCCGCTCCCTTGCGGCCACGGGGTCGTTCATCGGCCGGCGGGGCGGCTCATCGGCCGGCACCCAGTACGGCCGCGAGATGGGCAACCTCGTTGCGTTGCGTGATTCTGCGTGGGATGTGGTTACAAATCCGAGAGGTACTCGGGGCGCCCTGTCTCGAGAGTTCTTCGAGGCCGCCGAGCGATGGGTCAACGGTACCCTCGTGCAGTCACCCACGTTGCAGGCGTACGCCCGTGCCCTGGCGACCGAAGCAGACGAGGCGTCCGCTGTGGCGGCGTTCGCCCAATGGTTCGAGGAGTCGGGTCGTCAAACACTGCGACGGATCCGACCCAACGGCGACGAAGTCGATGCCCGGTTTGTGTGGGACACGATTCAGAACTCGCTTGGGGTGTTGCGGGCCGATGCGGTGCGGAACGGCGACGAGCTCGTCGAAGCCATCCTGAAGGCAGCCGCCAACAACGAGCAGATCACGAACCACGGACTCATCAACGCAATCGGCCGTGTCCCAGCGCAGGTGCAGTCCCGCGACTCCGTGTTTGGCAAACTGTTTAACGTCATGTTCGGTGGCCCCGGTGCGCGCCGCGGTGCCGTGTTCTTCGACCACTACCGCGAGTCGTACATGGCGATGCACGCCAACCGTGCCGATCTCCTAGACGAGGCGGCGCTTCTGCGAGGAGGGTTTGCCGAGTCGCCCGAAGCTGCCCGTGCCATGATTGCCGCAGGGCGCACATCACCCGACGTGCAATCGGTTCTGAGCGCTCAAAACCTCGTGCTCCGCTCGGATCTGGAGGACGCCGCAACCCGGTGGGCCGCCCAGAGAGCCGACGACCTGATGTTCTCTGTCGCTGCCTCATCGGTGTTCGGTCGTCGCTCGACCCGATTGTGGCCGTTCGGGCGAGCGACGATCGACTTCGTCGACTACTGGTTCCGGCAGCTGTCGGCCCCGACGCAGATTCGGTTCGGCCGCACCGTCAAGGACGTGCCGGGCGTGCCGTTGAATCTGCGGATCCTGTCCCGCATGTCGAAGGTCACGACACTCGACGACGACCCGGAGACATTCGGCGATCAGCCGAGAACACCCACCTGGCTCGCCAACACGTTTACATTCTTCCCAACATCGCTCGACGAGCAGATGGTCATTAACAACGTACCATCACTTGGGCCGCTGCCGACGTGGCTCATCAACTGGCTCCCAGAGGACGATCCACGTCGGCGGGCCGTAGAAGTCATCAACCCCGCTGGTGATGTGTTTGCGGACTACACGAACGACGACGTCATGTCGGGCTTCTCACATCTCGTCGATGCGTTGCTCCCAACGTCCGGGCGGTCCATCCGCTCCAACGCTGCCGCGATGGCCGCTTATGTCGCCGCCATCTCTGGGCAGTTCGAGCCAACCGAGGTGTCACGCATCTTCAACGCCATCGTGGCCGAATCGGAGCCGCCGTTCCTGCGAGACAACTTGGCGCTCCTCGAAGCCGAATGGTTCGCCGAGACATCGAGCCTCGGCGTCCCGAACGCTTTCGCTTTCAACCCGTCGATTCAGGGCGAGTCGATCCCGGTGGCGGCACTCGAAGTGATGATGGAGGAGGCGATGCGCTCCGGGTATCAGCGCAACATCCTCAACCAGTTGCAGCGCAACATCGGCGGCCCGACACAGTACGGATCTGACGCACAGTACGCAACGCTCTATGCGGGGGTGCGAGACGTCATCGACGCTTGGGAAGAAGCCGGCTGGGTAACCCCAGGACTGGCCGACGACTTCCGCCTCACAGCCCTGGAGGTCGCCCCCGCACTAGATGACGACGAGCGGGTCGACCCGTCGAAACTCAACGCCTTCGCCGACGTCGCCTCCGACATCATCAACCTGCCAGGCATCCCCGACTTGGAGAAAGCCAAGCTGTTCATCGATCACCCCGAGTTGCTCGCCAACCTGGCGTCCTCGTGGGAGGTCGTGCCCGAGCTAGTGCCCGACGAGTGGGCACACGCCGTTTCCGGCACAAGGGTCGTTGCGCCATTCGGCCCAGCTCGGGACGAAGTCTTCGCGGCGGGGCGGGACGGCGGCTGGGTCGTGCTGCGTGACAACAGTGACGTCTTCTTTGACCGTCACGCCCGCGCAGCACGATTCGCCGCCGATTACATCCGAGGCGTCTGGGAGGAAGCCGTCCCGATCCCTTGGTCGAAGGGGCGCCTCAATCAAACCGAAGCTGGGTCCGTCGTGACCATCCCGGCCGACTGGGAACACTTCGACAGACTGGCACGCATCGGTGTCAATTTCCCTGACGTGTGGCGCAACGAGGACGGATCCGTCACTACCACGCTCGGCGAGCTGAGGGAGCATCTCGGCGCCCAGCAGGACCGGTTCGACCTGGACGTGTCGCTACCGACTGCGGTCGCCGCCAAGCTGAGCAACCTGTCTGCGCCGGCCTCGAGCCAAGCCATTGCCGACGCCGCCGAAGCGCACGGCTGGACCGGTATTGAGTGGACACCCCAGTCCGACGTCAACTTCTACGGCCCTGGGCTCGTGGAAGACATCCAAGAGCAGAACCGCCTCGCCAAGAAACTCTTTGGTTGGGACAACCCGTCAGAGTGGGAGAACGTCACCCTCGACAACGGCGCAGAGTTCAACGCCGACGAAGTGAAGGAATGGTTCCGGCAACGGTTCCGTGTATCGGTGCTCCTCAACCCGAACTTCACGGTCGGCGACTACAACCGTCATTTTGCACGGGACTACGGCGACCTCAACTGGGAGGCTCCCGAACCGCCCCCAGTGGCGGAACTGTCGAACGCTGTCACCACCGAAGACGCCAACGAAATCTCTGTCATCGACGGTGACACGCTGGTCGCCCACGCTGCCGACGGTACGCCGCTGTACTTCCGGCTACTTGGCCTCAACGCCCCCGAGCAGGGCCAGGCCGGATACGGCGAGGCGTCGATCACGCTGCGGCGACTCCTCGACCAGGCGGGCACGATCACGATCGGGCAGTTCCAGCCGGAGCTGTTTGGCACCACACAAGAGTTCCGCACACAGGATGCCGGCATCGTGGTCGACAGGGAACGTGTGTTCGCTTGGCTGTATGTCGACGGCGTTCCGATCTATGATCCTTCTGTGTTCACCGCCACAAACCCCCGAGGCACCCCCGGTGTCGAATCCGAAGTACCGGACTACTTCGGATACCTGAACGCTCAAGTAGAGGGTGAGGTGTCGTAATGCCAGACCCGTTCAAGTGCGATGGCTGCCACTCCGGTGATTGGGCCGACTTCGATCATTTCTGCGATGTCCTTGACGTACAAACCCATGAGTTGGCCCAGGCGTTTGCGGCGTGGCTCGGAGGGAAAATCGGCTGGGACGGCGAGTACGGGGAGGTTGCGTAATGGGCCTTCTCACCCCCACCATCCTGCTCGACCCTGGGCTGATCGATGCCGTCGGCTTCCAGAACGACGATGCCCCCACCACGCTGTTCGAGATCACGGCACCCGAGGAGGACGGTCCAGACCCGTTCGTGCCGGACTCACCCTTCGTGCCGTCAGGGTCATGGTCCTCGGCCGACCCTTTCAACTACAACGCCGCAGTCGACTGGGCCAAAAACTCTTTCGGATTCACCTCCACCACAGACATCAAGGGCCGCCTCAACCTCGCAGCCGCCAACTTCCTGTCCGAAAACGGCCGGTGGCCCACGTTCACCGAGCTCGTTCAAGGGACCAATGTCGTCGGGTACCTCCAGACCCTGGCCTCCGGCACGCCATTGCTTCCCCCGATGTTTCGTGTCGACGGCCGGGTTTGGGTCAACGACCCCCTGACCGGACCCCAGGTGCTCAGCGAAGGCATCCTCAACCAGGACCCAGGGTTGATCGATCAGCTCCTCGAGTCCGGCGCTCTCAACAACTCGGGTGTCATCTCGGAGCAGTTCATCAACGTGCCGGCGTGGTCGACTCCCGAGATTCAGCAGATCCTTGCGTCCCTCTCCCCAGTGCGGCGATCAGGTGGAGGTGGTCGGCGCGGTGGGGGCGGAGGCGGGCGCACGCAGCTCGTTTTCGACAGGGATCAGCTCGTGCGTCAAGCCTCCGATCTCCACAGGGAACTTCTGTTCGAAGACCCGACCGGGGTTGAAGCCGTCGTCGATGAGTACATGAACGAAGCGAACTCGTTTTGGATGACGGAAGGCGGCCAGAAGGATTTTCAGACGTTCCTGCTGGGCCGGCTCGAAGCGACGTCCCGGTACAAGGAGCTGTACCGCAACAAGCCCGACTTCATGTCGGCACCCGAATATCTCAACCAGTTCATTGGCACGGTGGGCCGGTTCGGCCTGTCATCGGACACGACCCGTGGCCTCGTTGAAACGGGTGCCCGTTTCAACATCTCGCAGGCCGCCCTTGCTGAGCGCACCGAACGGACCCGTGAAAACAGGCTGCGTACGCAGGGCACGTTCAGCCAGAAGTTCGCCAATCAGCTCAACCAGTTGGGAGCATTGGGACGATGACCGCCCCACCCATTTCGGAACAACCCGACACCGGGACCGGTGAAGACCAACTCGGCGGTCTGATCGTTGGTGACGTCGGGTTCGCTGACGCCCTCACCAACGCCGGGGCCCCGCAGGAACTCATCGACCTGCTTGTCTTCATCACTACCACGTTCCAGTCGGTTTCGTTCTCCGAAGCCGACATTCTGGGCTGGATTGATGAGGCCAACAATGCCGGGGTCGACGGCAACCGCACCCTCGACCAGCTCCGCTCCGACATCCTGTCGTTCCGGGTCGGTGAAGACACCATCAAGGCTTGGTACGCCCAGCAGACAGGTGAAGCGGTAGAGAACATTGATGACGCCACCATCGGGGGGCTACTCGACGGGACGATCACGTTCTCGAGCGTGATCGCAGATTCCGAGCAGCCAAAGGTGGTGTTTGAGGTAGGCGGCGGCGACCTCGCCGATACCCCAGGGCCAGTCGGAGGTGCCGGGACGGTGATCCCGTCGGGCGCCTCGCTGGTCAAGGTCACGAACCCGCTCGGCTCCGACGCCGATGCCCTCTACTTTCTGCAATACAACGTGTTTGGCGTTTCGATCGCCTACGAGGTCGGTGACGAGGGGGAGCTCGAAGCGCTGTTTCCGGGTGGTGTGGCAGACTTCGACTCCCTCGTCACCTTCGACGGCGCCCAGTTCGACGAGTCGTCGATCATCACGGTCGGCCCGCTCGACGAGATCATCGGTGCAGACGAATCGCTGCAATCCATTTTCGAACGTGACCTGGCTGCCCTCGGCCTCGAAGGTGTACCGGACTGGATCCTTGAGGACGACACCGCCTCCGCTCTCATGGTGCTGTCCATCCAAGAAGGATGGTCGGCTGCCAGGACCGCCAACGAGCTCGCCGGCACAGCGGCTTTCCAGGAGCGGTACGGCGCATTCGATGCGGTCGCTACGTTCCTGGGTACCGACGACCCGTTGGCGGTCACCGAGGTGTATCAGCAGTGGGAGGGCCAGTTGCGCGCCTCGCTGTTGGCTATCCGTGGCCCGCAGACCGACGTGTCGGATGAGTATTTGACGGAACTCATCAGCACCGGCTGGTCGCCGGAACAGATCATCCCGGTGTTGACCGCCGAGATGGATCTGTTCGACAACCCCGACCATCTCGACCAAACGAACGCCATCTTGGAGTCGTTCGGCCTGGCACCGGTCGACGAGGACGGGTTCATCGACATTCTGACCGGGACTGCACCGTCAGACATCTATCAGGCTATCAACGCTGCGCTCCAGCTCCAATCGTTGACGGACGCCGGAGTCGATATCGACGCTGAGTTCGTGGCCGCCTTGGGTGGCGTGCCAGACGAAGGGGTCGTATCTGGCGATGCCTTCTCTGATGCTGCGAAAGAGACGGCCCTGTTGATTGCCCGCAACTTCGGGGCCCTCCAAACGGAGCAGTTCGGACTCACCCAAGAGGATCTTGTGTCTGTCATCTTCGGGCAGAACAACCCGGAGACAGGCAAGACAGCGGCCGAGATCGAGCAGTCGCTGCAATCGATCCAGCGCACGTTCGCAGCCCAAGCCTCCGGGTTCTCCGGTGCTACGTCGTTCCTGAATGAAGCCGGGGAGCTGCAAATCGCAGGGTTCCAAAACCTGTGACCTACAATGAGAATACCTCTCAGGGGCTAGCCCGCCTTGAGAGCGAAGTGAATCGGGCATTTGACAGGGCACCGCACTCCCTCTGTGCGGGGCGAAACCCACAAACGAGGCGTAGGTGGAAACAACCATGACAGAAGGCTCGAACTCCAACGCAGATGAGGCCCTCAAGCGAGTGGTCGAGGAGCGTGACAAGGCCAGGCAAGAGGCAGAGGTGCTCGGCGCCAAGCTGATCGACCTCGACGCAACTCGAAAAGCAGAGACGTTCTTCCGAGACAAGGGAGCGACAGACCCGGCGAAGGCGGCAGAGTTCGCCCTCCCCCATGTTCGCACCCTCGACGGAGAGGACTTCAATGCGAAGCTCGAGGAGCTTGCCCCCATGTTCGCTACCGCTGCACCCGCCGAACCGGCCGAGACGCCGCCGACGGCAGCGACCACGGAACCGACTGCGCAACCGGCAGCGCCAATCCCCTCCCCAGGGGGAGACGGCACCCCGGTCGGCACGGTGACGGAGAAGCTGACGCTCGCCAGCGACAAGGTCCAGGCCCTCATTCGCAACAACGATGGCGCCGCATTGCAGGCACTCATCGATTCCGGGGAACTCGAGCCTCGGTACCAAGACCCCGGCCCCCGGAACGCCGGGATGGCACCCAGGGGTCTGTAACCTCAAAGGAGGTGAGCGGTGGCGAATGAGATCACACAGTCAAGTCTTAACGGCTTTCTGTCGTACGACTATTGGCTGATGCGTGACGCCATCGTTGAGGCCGCCTACGACGTGTTCTCCATGAAGCAGCACGTCATCGGCAAGAGCCTCGCAGGCATTCCGTCGAATGCCGCTCGATTCACGAAGTACCCGAAGCTGACCGCTTCCGCATTGACGGACGGTACGGACCTGACGGCAAACACGGCGTTCACGCCGACGCAGAACACCCTCACCGTTGGTGAGGCCGGCCTCAAGCTCACGCTGACCGACCTCGCAGACAGTGGCGGCATCGTCGGCATGATGGAGTACGGCCGCAACGCCGGACTCGCCGTGGCAGAGAAGATCACCGGCGACCTCGTCGCTCTCGGTGCAGGCTTCTCCACGTCGGAAGGTACGACCAACGTCGACCTGACGGAGCAGGTTTTGCTCGACACGACCGCTGTGCTCCGTGCTGCGAACATTCGTGGCCCGTACGCTCGTGTGCTGCACCCGGACTCCTACTACAAGGAGCTCATCGGTGACATCGGCACCACGTTCAGCGCCCTTGGCAACACGGGTGGCATGGTGCGGTCCGAGTCGAACGACCTGCCCGGTTCGGGCGACAGCGGCTTGGTCGGCAACCTGTTCGGACACGAGACGTTCATTTCGTCCCAGGTGGGCGAAGACGGCTCGTCCGACAAGGAGAACTTCATGTACGCCAAGAACCAGGCTCTTGGCTACGTGGAGCGCTGGCCGATTCGGGTCGAGATCGAGCGTGACGCCTCGCTCCGTGGCGACGAGATCGTCGTCACCGCCGCATATGCGGTCGGTGAAGTCGACGACGCTGCGGGCGTGCGCATCATTTCCGACGGCGCATAACCGAACAACAAGAAACAGGGACGGGGGGCTTCGGCCCCCCAACCCGAAAGGACAGCAATGTCAGACGACACCACCGCAGACACCACCCCAGCCCCGGAGGAACTCGACGCCGCTTTGGCGCGAGTGGCGGAACTCGAAGCCGAGATTGTCGATCTCCGGGCAGACAACGAGAACCTCGAGGGCAGGCTCGAAGCCGAATCGAACGTCGTGGACGTGTCACACCTCTTCCTCGGTGACGACCGCTCCATCCTCGACGACGAGGAGCGGTTCCCGTCCTCGATGTGGCGCGACCTTGCCACCCACAAGATCAAGGCGTTCAACCGCAAGGAACGCATGGCCGGCGGTGTCGCCCTCAACCCAAACGACCCGCAAGATCTCCAGCTGTTCATCGACGAGGTGAAGGACGAATACTGGGGCACTCGTCTCGGGATCGTGAAGCAAGGCGAGTGGCGTCGCTCCCTCAAGCTCGTCGCCCCCTACTCCACAAAGGACCACATCGTTATCGTCGGCGTTCCGTACGAACCGCAGGTGAATAACATCGCCGGCTCGAAAGCTGACGGGATTGTGACGTACACGAACAAGGGCTTCAAGATGCCCGACCCGTTCATCTGCCCCGCCAAGCCGTGTTTCATGGCTGCGGCTAAAGGCAGTGACGGCCGGTTCCTGCACGACACGTATTGCTCCGAGGAGCACCGCGCACTCATCGAAGGCGACCGGCGACCGCAGGCCGCACCGGGCCAGTGGTCCGCTGATGCCCTCCCGTTCGTCGGTATCGGCGCTAGGGGCTGACAATGGCGCGGGTAGCCCGAGTTGAGGAGATCGGCGGCGAAGACCTCGACAAGTGGCGAGGCAATCTGCCGAAAGGCAACCAACGAGTCGTTCTTCACGAAGGCACGTCGGAGCTACCTGAGGTCGACAAAGACGACAAGGGCCATGCGACGCTGCCCACAAAGCGGCAGGGGCCAATCCAGATTGCGGACCCCCGCAAGGTGCGGGAATCCATGGAAGCCGACTTGGCGATGTGGGTGCGCTCCGATCCGCACGCCATGATGCTGATGCGTGCCATCATGCGGAACAAGCCTGAGGGGCAGCATCTTACGAACGACGAGCTCGACGCCAAGATCGAAGAGTGGTTGCGTGAAGCTGGGCGCACCGCCACCGAGAACGCCTACAAGCATCAGGGCTACGACAAGGGAACGAACCTCGACGTACAGGACAAGGGGATATGGCTACCCTCGCAGCGCTGAGAGAGCAATGTCGGCGGTCCCTGTTCGGGATGCCGCAAGTGGAGCGACCCAAAGAGGACACCATCGACGGTGCCATCAATGGGTCCGCCACGTCGGTTGACGTCGACAACCCTGACCTGTGGGCTCGGGGCGACATCCTCGAGTTTGCCAGCACCGCCGACACAGCAGGGGAGCAGGTCATCGTTGACGGCGTGTCTGGGTCGACGCTGACGATCCGCCGCGCCTACAACGGGACGACCGCTGCTTCTCAGTCGGATGGGGCTGTGGTGCGGAAGAACCCGGACTTCTCCGAGCTGGACATCAACGACCTCATCAACGAAGTGGTCGACATGGAGCTCGCCGACCATGTGTGGTCGTGGCACAGCGGCACCATCACCTATTCACAAGCCACCGAGACGTATGCTTTGCCGGCCTACATCTACGACGTGTGGCGCATCTTCCAATACGACTTGAACGGCGAAGCCGGGTATCACGACCTGCCGGAGACGGCATGGCAGGTGAAGCAGCAGATGCCGACGGCCATAGTCGCTAACGAATACTCCGTGCATCTCCGGCAGGATGCTGTGTACGACCCGTCTGACACCGTGTATTACACGGGTCTGCGGCGCCCCAACTCAGCCGACCTCGCCAACCTTGACACCCGCCTCGAGCCCCTCATTGTGTGGGGCGTGCTCGGCAAGGCCGCGCCACGTCTGCGTGCGTTCGGTCTGCGGCGCAACCCACCTCGGCAGGACACGTCACGGTCGGCCGACACGTCCGACGTCTACCGCTTGGGTATGCAAGAGTTTCTGCGGCTCCGCACATCGCATGAGAAGGTGCTGCGGTCCGAGGTGCAGCAACCGAAACGCTTTGTCCCGAGGCAGCGACGTAGGCGGATCTGATGGCTGTTCGTGAACGTGCAGCCACTATCGCAGGGCTCGACGTCAATCTGGCGCGGTGGCGGCCCCGACCGTATCTGCGTCGGGAACGAGCCATCCTGCCCGATCGGCAGGACATTCCCGGCGACCAGGGCAAGATCCAAGCGGACGCTGAGCGGCGCCTGTGGCACATCAATTCGTGGCGTGCCGGTGAAGGTGAGGAGCTGTGGCGGGACGGTGCCGACGCTTACAACATTTCCGATGGGGCCCGCCCCAAGTATCAGGGCGAAGGCGTTATCTTGACGGCGCCGTCGTCAACGACCCAGTATTCCGGTGCCGACGCCGAGATCACTGTGTTGGGGTTGGCGGACGGGAAACTATGGGGCGCCTTCGGCGACGTCACCGACAACCGCCTCTATCAGTGGGACCCGTCCGGGCTCGACTGGGGTACCCGCTGGATCCATGCCGTAACCGGTGAACCCACGTCGATCGCCGAGGGCCACAACGGCAAGCTCTACATCGGCAAGTCGGGTGGCTCGATCGCCGAATTCAACTACGACACCCCCGCCTTTGCGGTGCATGTCACAACCGGCGGCACAGTGTTCTCCGCGGTTCCGACCTATGTGACAGACCACAACGGGGTGCTGTACGCCCTCAACGACGAAGACCTTTACACCGTCGACAAGACTGCGACCGACACGGTGACGCTGGTCGCTGACGTCACGTCGGAAGCGTCGGCGTGGACCATACCGTGGGCGCAGAACCGGCTCACGTCATCGGACGTGGGACCCGTGTGGGTGCAGCGCACCGAGAACGGCGACACGTTCATTCACGAATACAACGCTTTCACCGCCACGCATTCCATCATCGGGAAACTGTGGCACGCCTTCGCTTTCCCGTATTCGATCGCTGTCGGTGGTGGCTTTATCTTCGTCGCTTACCGGGTGGCGTCGGCGCACACGGAACCCGGCAAAGGCTACGTGTATTTCCAGCGGGGCGGGCAGCGGGGCGTCATCGGACCGTTCCGAGCACCGTCCGGCACGACCGCCAACGAGTCTCTTCAGATCGCCGGTACCTTGGGCGACGACCTGATTCTGCATTACGACGACCGGTTGTGGACGTACAACCTGTCGTTCGGTGGGCTCAGTGTCGCTGCCAACCATGTCAGCACCGGGGCTGGCGAGTGTGCCAAGGTGTTCGGCAACCAGGTGTTTGTGGCCGGTATCGGTGCATCTGACATGGTGGAACGCACCGACATTGACGCCTACGACACGTCGGAGGGCACGCTGGATAGCGGCCGATTCGACATGGGCTATCCCGGAATCGACAAGGTGTTGACCAAGATTGTGGTCACAGCCGAGCCGCTCCCCGCCAACACCCAGATCGAGGTGGCCTACTCGATTGAGGGTGCCGCTTTCGTGACCGTATCTGACACGTGGGACACCGACAACGAAACGTCCCACACGTTCACGGTATCTACGTCCGGGTCATCTGTGGTGGGTAAAGACTTCGAGATCCGCTTGCTGTTGAATTCGACGGACTCGTCCGCCACCCCGACTGTCAAGTCGGTGACAGCGGAAGCCATTTCTGCGGAGTCCCGCACCGAATATCAGCTCGAAATCGATGCCGGTTCGATCGGTGACGGCGACCGGGCCACTGCCGCAGCGCTCGATACTCTCGCTACGTTGGCGGCGACCCGCACCTTGACGACGTTCGTGGATCCGTGGGGCACTGTTGAGGAATACGAGGCGGGCGTGTCTAAGACTGTGCGTGTGCTGGCGGTTGAGGTACCCGAGGTGGGTGCCGAGTCGCAGGCGTTCGCTACCGTGATCCTGCGGGAGGAATGATGGCTGTCGCCGATTTCCCGCCCCTGCTGGATTCCATCGTTGACGACTGGGAGTACCGGTTCACGAACGATGGCGAGATCGTGGTCACGGTCGACATGCTCCAGCCCGGCACGTTCGGACAGGGCTCCATCAGCGTTGCGGACGGCGCCGACTTGCGGTCCGCTAACTATGTGGCCGCCACGTCGGGGTGGATCATTGAGGGCGACGGCGACGTAGAGTTCAACGACGGTGTCTTTCGAGGCACCATCGGGTCTTCCACGGTCGACGAGACTATTGACGTCTCCGCTACTGGAGATATCGAATCAGATAACTACGTCGCCACCACTACCGGGTGGCACATCGACGGAGATGGGAACGCCGAGTTCAATTCGGTTACGGTGAGAGGCATCCTCGAAACCTCCACCATTTCGGGTGACTTGACGCTGGACGGAACCGGCGCTGTGCGGACCGACTCCTCGGGGCAAAGGGTTGAGCTCGACAGCAACGGGATCCGCTGGTTCAATTCCGACACCGATTATGCGGCAGACGTGGTTGCCGACGACACCGACCTCACTATTCGCACCGTGGGTGACGTGTTTTCGTCGGGAACCAACAACAAGGGCGCCGTTCGCCTTGAGGCGTCGAATCACGCCTTGGCGATCCTGGGTGAAGCATCAGACGTGGTTGACTCTGCGAGCACCATTCTCGAGCTGTCGGCTTGGGACGATTTGCAGCTACGGTTCAGCGGTGGCGACAGTGGGGTAGCCGAGCTCCAGCTTGCCAATGATGGGCGGTACGGGTGGACGGCGGATACCGACACCTACATGCACCGCGATGCCGGCGGGCAGATCGCCTTCACATGCAATGACGACCGGATGGTCCTCATCAACCAGAACGCCCTCGTCGTTCTTGACCAGTCGAACAATGCCGTGATGGGGCTGCGCGGCGAGGACGGGGTCATAGACCTGCCGGTGAAGACCACGACTGGCGATCCGTCGTCGCCGAATGATGGGTGGATGTACGTGAACACTGCCGACAATGCGGTGCGGGTGTATGCCGACGGAGCGTGGAGGGATTTGGCGACATGGTAGCCCTCGACTCCAACGCCTACATCGCCGAACTCGAGCGTCAGGTCGCAAACCTGTCTCTTGCCAATATCCGGTTGCGGACCATCATTTCTCAGTATGATGGTCCCGTTGGGTCCGTTGATTCGGACGAAGGGCGGGGGAAAGAAAGCGACGAGATGCCGAGTGGAAACCCCGGATGACGAAATGCGACAGGAAGAACGCCGACGCATTGAACGAGAGCTCAGGGACAACGGGTACCTGAGCGTCGACGACGTTCCGTTCTCGGTCAAACAGTTGGCGTTGCTGAACTTCCACAAGCTGGACACGCTCATCGATGATCTCGAGGAACGGTTCCTGCTGCGCCGCGAAGCCAAGGCGGCCGCCGCCGTGGTCGGGTTCCTCGGTGCCGCCATCGCTGTCGTGATGATTTTCGGCTGATGGCCTCCACCACACAAAAGCGAGGTTGGTACCCGGAGACGATCTCGAACTTCACGTCACCGTTCAACTGCGACTTCTCGATCTGTGAGCTGGTGGCGTTCCCGTCGACCCTGCTCGGCGGGCCGACCATCAAGCTGCGGGTCCACCCGGCGACCGTGGAGCCGTTCGAGGCGCTGGCGCAAGTCATGGAGTACCATGGCGTGTCGATTGATTCGTGGGCGGCCGGCACGACCAACTGTCGCACCATTGGTGGTTCGAGCCTGTCGTCGCTGCATGCCCACGCTATCGCTATCGACATTTTGCCGGACACGTTCACAGATGAGTTCGCCGAAGATGTTGAAGCGATACGTTGTAACGACGAAGCGTTCCCGGCGTTCAAATGGTTGGGTCCCGACTTCGACCGGATGCATTTCGAGATTGACCGCCCCCAGTCGTCCCTCGCCAAAGGGATCGACTGGACTACAGTTGTAGGTTCAAGCGAGGAGTCCCTCATGTTGCCCGTCACACCATCATCGAACAAGGCTGTCATCGCGACAATGCAGCGCCGCCTCAACCGGGCGTACGGCGCTGGGCTGAACCCGGACGGAATTTGGGGTCCGAACACCCAGGAAGCGGTCGAGCTCATCCCCGGTGCCGTGTCCGGCGACCAGTCGATCGGTGGCAACGAGTGGCACAACCTGCTTGAAGCCGTGATCGACGCCAAATGGGTCGACATCGAGGCTCGGCTGGGTGATCTCGAGGACTTTGAGGCCGAGATCCGCGACCTGTAGCCCTCTGACCGGGGGATATCCACTGAGCGGCCTCAGGATCGATTCTTTCAGAAGGCCCGCATACCGACACCGGGGAGTTCCCACATGATTGAGGCAATTGGGTGGATGGCCCTTGGGGCGGCTTCTGTGATCGGTCTCCAACTGCTCGCCGAAGCTGTCTCGAGACGATGGCGACCCTGATTCGACGGTGGCTCACCTACTGGGTGCCGCTCCCGTTGACGATTTACCACCACGATTCGCTCGGGTGCTCCGCTGAGACGTGGTGGACCTGGCGTGACCGGGAA
The DNA here is from genome assembly GCA_003388545.1 of Actinomycetota bacterium. GTDB lineage: Bacteria > Actinomycetota > Acidimicrobiia > Spongiisociales > ZC4RG35 > MA-ANB-1. Next base: position 10,397 of record QQVI01000008.1, on the reverse strand, counting down.
TGGTTCCGTCACCATGGGCGAGTGAAGTGCAGATGCGGGGGCCGTGCGGTACCCTTCCGGCAAGAGGGCCGAGAGAAAGGCAACCCATGCGTAACCGATACTGGGCAGCTCTAGTCGGCTGTCTCCTGTTCCTGGTCGCAGTGCCGGCTACGGGGCAGTCTGGGATCTCCACCGGAATCGACGACATTCTCAACGACCACGAGAACCGGATTCTGACGCTCGAGGCGCAGGCACATGAGCATTCCACCACCACCACCACCACCTCCACTTTGCCCCCGGACACGACTACGACCACATCGCCACCGCCGTCGAACGAGATACGTGGATGGTGTATCGATGTGCAGGTCAACCGGGGCGGCTTCGGCCGCTTCGACGACCGCCCAGAGTTCGAAATTGACCTCAACTCGGCAACGTTCCTTGACCCTGGTGGGGGTGGCCGTGACGCCCAAATGTGGGTCGCCCCGTACGCCTTCGACACTGACGGGGATCGTCACGGCTGGATCAGTGGCGACCGGGCCGGCTACTCGGGGGCGTACATGTTCCTGTACGCCATCGACGATGGTGTAGCGGTGGGTGACTTGGACGGCAACGACGCCAAACTGGTGGGGCGGGTCACGTTCCAGCGGGCAGTCGGCTACGGACAAACGTTCGATCAGTACATGGCGGAGATCCAGGAAACAAGTCTCCGTTTCGATGGGGTGTGCGACACCGCAGCGAGGCAGTCGAATTGGCCCAACCCGATCGCCACCGTTCCCTATGTCGAAACGACTGACCCCGACTTCCGGCCGCTTATCTGCTTCACCGAGGTCGCAACCGGTGAGTGTGTTGAGGACCGCAGCTACACGAACACGGTCCCGGAAGACCCTGGTGTCACGTTCGGCGAGTTTGAGCGCATCACGGAACCGTTCATGCAGGCAGGGTCAACCCCGGCGGACGGGTCTCCCGGTTCGGAGCCACATGTCGTTTACGAACGGGTAACGGTGCTCGGCTACCTTGATGGCGTGCCAGTACATGCCGTGTACTACGACGTGCTCGACCCGGACTACTCGTTGGTGGGCTAGCCATCAAGCCAAATCTCGGGATATTCCACCGTGACCTGTCCCGCTTCGGGGTCCACGAATAGGAGCCTTTGCGACGGGCGGGACATACCGGCGAAGTTCTCGGCGGCGTAGTCGTTCCGTGACTCCGGCGAGCCGATGCCCCGGATCCCGATACCGTTGACGGTCCAGGTGATCGGCTGATGCCAATGCCCAAAAGCGAGGTCTTGGAACTCGGGGAACGCCAGGTTCCTGTCTGCCGACATGGCTTTCCATCCGAGCACCTTTTTGCGTATCCCGTACCACGGCACACCGAGGGAACCCCGGAACTGGTCGCCATGAACGAGCAGGCTCGAGTAGTTGCCGATCGTGTCGACGGCGTACCAGCCACGGTCGCCCGAGTTGCCGGGCTCGGGAATGTTCCAGGTGAGGCGGTCCTCGCCGGACAGCATCTTGCGGGTGATGTCGTACAGCATCCGGTCCGTGTTCGTCTCTGGGTGCGACATCCCTTTGCGGCCGATGCGGCCATGGTTGCCGATCACCGCGGTGACGTGTACTTCACGGAATTCGGCGAGCATCTCCATCAGGAACTGGGCCGTGATCTCGGGGCCGTTCTTCACGGTCTGGGCGTATAGCGAACTGTCTATGAGCCACGTCTGACCGGGGAAGATGTCTTCACCCTCGACCATGTCGCCGGTCATCCAAACGTGGCATGTATCGATGGGCCGTGCTGTGCGCTGAATACCTACGAGTTCCCGAACTTTTTTCGCGTAAATCCCCATACGTTCCCGGCACACGTCCGAGTCGTAGTCGGGCGTTTTCTTGCCGAGCTGGAGATCAGAGATCCAGGCGACCGCTACTTCGGGGCCGCCGGCCGCGGTGCGCCGGTCGGCTCGTGGGATAGGCACCTTCGGTACGGGGCGGGCTAGGGCTGCTTCGTGGGCTGCCCGATATGCCGCTTCCGCTATACGTCCGGTGCGACGTTTCTCTTTGCCGAGCATCTTTTGGGTGCGATCGAGCGCTGCCCGCAGCTCGAGGACTTCGGTAGTCGCCTGTGCGAGCTCTACGAAACTGTCGGACACAGGCAGTCCCTTCTGCGATGCCGGCCGACCCCCGATTCAGAGATGTTCACGCCGCGGGCCCTGGCGGCTCGAGCGATTCCGGCGTGAGTGATGTCGTGTCGTGTCTCTATGACCTCATAGATCTCGGGGCCGTCGTCGGGGTAGCGTTCCGGTAGTTGCCCGATGGTGCAGTCTGGGCCGCGCACCCCTTTGGCGGCCTCTGCCTCGTCAGCGAAGCTCGTCATCGTCGTTTCCTTCCTGGTCCTCGGTCTGAAAGAAAAGCTCAATGTCGAGTTCGGTCGGCCTCCATTTAACTCCGCAGCGGCACACGCTGTTGGGTTGTATGGGATGCCCGAGAACCGCGCATGTGAATCGTATGAGCAGTGCCTCGAACGTCATGTGCGACGTTCCTCGGCTTGTCGCATTTCGGGTTCAGACCCCTTCTGTCACTTCCCCCGGTTATCGAAACCTTACCAGTTACTTACACGTTTACGTGGTCATCCCGATTCGCGGCCGCAGCTATGGGTGTCCATGAACCTGCCGCCAGTCCACTGGATATCCAACAGCTGGCCGTCGTAAGCGGACACGAACAACCCCTCATCCTGTTCGTGAATGACGGCGGGCTCCTTGTCGACAAGAATCACGAGCCCAGGTGGGTCGTTGACGAGCGTGATGAGCCACCCCACGGTGAGGCATTCGACGGTGACGTCAGGCATCGACGGTGGCCCCACAGGTTCAGTCGTCGTCGGTGGCGTGGTCGTGGTCGGCGGGACCGAGCTCGTGACGGTCGTGGCCGTCGGCGGTTCCGTAGTTGTAGTACTTGGCGGCGCAGTCGTCGGCGGGACAGATGAGGATGTGACCGGCGGGCGCGTGGTGGTGGTGGGTGCTGTGGTCGTGGTCGTCGACGGGTCCGTAGTGGAGGATACGGTGGTGGTCGAGGTCGTGGTGGTGGTGCCGTTCAGGCATTCGCAGTTCTCCAGTTCTTGGCCCGGCTCGAGCCGTATCGTGTTCGTTTCTGTGGTGACTTGCGTGCCGTCCGTGAACGTCCACAGGACGGCACCGTCACACGAGCGCATTGTCACGTATCCGTCACGGTTCGGTGTGTGCCGATCCTGGTTGCGGTCCTGGCCTGCTAGCGCCATGGCGGGCAGCGATGCGAGTAGTGCGATAAGGATGGCTGCGGTTGCGTGTCTCAATGCCAATCTCCGTGATCTGTTGTGTCGTAGTGGTCGTTGAACATGTCGATGAGGGTAGCCAACCCGATGGCGATGGCGATACCGACGATGATGGCGACGATGATGAAGGGCATCAGCGGCGCAGCACGAACAGCTCGAGGTAAAGCCCGATGCCCGACCAGCCGATCAAGCCTCCGGCAATGGACGCCACGAACACCTGGTCTCCCGGCGTCGCCACGACCCACACGTAGAACATGATCCCAGCTGCGAGCATGAGGAGCTTATCGATGAGGGTCATTGCAATGTCTCCTGTATGGAATTGTCGTTCCAGTCCCGAGGCCGCCACACGACGGCCGGGTGATGCTCGTGTAGATTGATGGGGCCCCCGTTGAGTTCGTTCAGCCAGTCGGCTTGCTCGCCCGTAAGCGTGCCCGTCTCGGATTTGAATTCGACGAACAGGACGTCACCGTTGCGGGCGAACACGACGTCGGGGAACCCCTTGTGGCCCTGGATGGGGGTGCGGTACTGGCCGTCGCCCCTCATGGCCTTGCGGCAGTGATGCACCATCCAGCCCTGCTCTTTGGCGTGGTCGAGGACCATGGTTTGGAACTCGGTCTCGCCCATGGTGAGCACCGCGAGCTTCTTGTACTGATCGACGGTCATCTTCTCGGTCATGAGCCGGAGCCGGAGCCGTGGCCGTAGCCGGAGCCGTGGCCGTAGCCGTAGCCGTCGCCGTAGCCGGAGCCGTCGCCGTAGCCGTAGCCGTAGCCGGAGCCGGAGCCGTAGCCGGAGCCGTCGCCGGAGCCGGAGCCGTAGCCGGAGCCGTCGCCGTAGCCGGAGCCGTCGCCGTCGCCGGAGCCGTCGCCGGAGCCGTAGCCGTAGCCGTAGCCGTCATTCATTGGTCCGACCATGCCGGGACGTCTGCGATGGCCCTTACCGCCGCCACGGTGCAGGGAATGATCTCGATGGCGTCGAGAATGGTGACTTTCGGTACGGCAGCCGGGAACTTGCACTCACCGGGCTTGTTGGGGCCGCGTAGAGCGAGCTCCGACAGGGTGTTGGCGCCAGCCCAGTACCACAGGCGTCGGGCGTTGGTGAGCACGACCACCTGCCCGTCCTGTGACTGGAGCTCCCCAGCGAAGGATGCGGAGCGGTCGCCGCGGACGATCACGTAGTCGGCGTCCGTCTCGGGCAGCATGTCTTGGCGTACGTAGGTGTGGCCTTGGATCTCGAGTGTCTCTGGGCAGTCCGTCATGTGGGGTTCCTTCCGGGTTGACCTTCCTGTGGTATCTGCTACATTGCCACATATGACGGAAGAAGTCAACACCACATCGGTCCGTATCTCGAGCGAACTCGTGAAGGAAGCGAAAGTTGCGGCTGCGAGGGCCGGCGTATCGATGCGGACCCTCATCGACCGAGCCGTACAGAGGGAATTGAACCGGAAGGAACACCAGTGAGCGACACCCACACGGTTGTCAACATGACCCCGTTGCAGCTTGAGCAGCTGCGCATCGCCACGCCGCAGGGACGCAAGTACAAGACACCGGTCGGTGATTTGCCGTCGGTGACGTCGATCACGAAGTTGATGCCGGGCACGGCGTTGATGTGGTGGGCCGCAGGTGAAGCGGCCAAAGACGCCATGACGCTCGAACGGCACCATGAGGTCGGCGACTGGCTGGCCGAGGTGATAGACGCCACCGGCGACACGGCGGTTCCTGACGGAGAAGATCCGTTATGGAAGAAGATCCGTTCAGCCCACACCCGCTCATCGCAGAAGGCGGCAGACCGTGGCACCGAGGCGCACGACATGGTCGAGCGGTACATTCTCGGCGACCTCGACCATGTGCCGGACGAAGGGAACCCGTATTTCGACGAGTTCCTCAAGGCCGAAGCACTGCTCAAGTCCCGGTTCCTGCCGGGCACGTTCCGGTGGGAGTTCGCCGAAGTGGCTGTCTACAACCCCGAGCTTGGGTATGCCGGCACGTTGGACATAGGCTACTCGGGCCTCGTTCCGATCGAGGGCGGCATAGAGGCCCGCCTCTTCGGCATCGCCGATCTCAAGACCCGTGCGAAGGACAATCGTGCGTTTCCGGGTGCGGCGTTGCAAGTGTGGGCGCTGGCGAACTGCCCGTATGCTGCGCTGACTGGACCGATACACCCTCGCCGGGAGGACGACACTCTCGACTCAGTTTTCACATGGAAACAACCGATGCCCACGTTCGATGAGGCGTTCGTGATCGTCGCCAACCCGGACGGGGGCGCCATGTACGAAGTGCCGCTGAGTGGCCCGAAAGCCGAGGCCCTGTCCGGCCAGTTCCAGTCGCTGCTCCACACTGCCTGGTTCGAGGCGCAGGGCGACCCGTTCGACGGGAAGGTGGAGCTGTGATCTCCCTAGCAGTCCTGGTTGGCATCGCATGGGCTGGTTCGGGAATCATCCTTTCGCTTCGAGTCATGACCCGCTGGCGGAACGTCGACCTGGAGTGGGTTTTGGACGAGTGCATAAAGATTCTGGTCTACTCCGCCATCGGTGGCCCCATTACCGCGTACCTCGGCCACCTGACGGTTCCGAAGCGAGAAGCCGGATGAGCATCCTTGATCTCCAGAAGCAGGCTCGCCGGCTGGGCACGCTCCGGTTCGGTATGCGTGTCGACGGTGGCCGCCCCACCTCGCTCAAGCATTGGCGTATCACTTCGACTTCGGCGGGCCTGCTCGAAGCTGCGGCTGCACTGTGGGGCGGCACGGTGCAGCCCTGGGGCAACGGGTATGAGCTCCTCACCGAAACCGCTGAGTTGCCGGTGATGATCCCGTTGCAGGACCCGGATGTGTCGTGGTTCAAGCTGTGGGGCCAAAACCGGTTGAGGCGTGTCTGTGACGGCCGCACCATCGTCGGCGGCGACGACCTGGGCGAGTCACAGGAAGAGAAACCATGCATGTGCCCAGCCAATGAGAGGGCCTGTAAGCCGTCCACGGAACTCTCAGTGTATCTACCCGATATCCCCGAAATCGGGACGTGGGCGCTCTACACAGGCTCCTGGGAGGCAGCTAGGCACATCGGCTATCAGATGCAGACGATCGTCCCGTACATGATGCAAACCGGACTGATCCCGCAGGGCGCGCTACGCCTCGAGGAACGCAAACCGCCGAAGAAGCCGGGCGAGAAGTTCCAGCGCCAGTTCGTTGTACCGGTGTTGGAGTTGCCGGGTGTGTCGATGCGTGACGTGTTGGAGATGGGGCAACCCGAAGCGCCGGCGCTGCCCAGTACGTCTCAGACCGTATCGCTGCCTGTGCCTGGCTCAGAAGAGAAGTGGGTTTCCGTGGTGGTCGACGACAGCGTCGACCCGGACTCGCTCGAAATCGTAAGCGGCGCCAACGTAACGACATTCGTCAACGTCGCCACCGAGTCGCAAAACGAGCTGCACGCCATGCTTGAGGCCGGCGACGAGGACACCGGCACGAACAGGGCCATCCACGACCGGATCCGTCGCCTGTTCGAGCTGATGGAAGCCACGGGGCACGATAAGTGGGGTGAGGACGGATTGCGGTCCGCTGTGGTGAAATACATTGACGACACCGACGGCTTGGAGCAGGCCGAGGGGAAACACAGGGGCGCCGTGTCGTCGCTGCGGCGCAAAGAGCATTATCAGGCGTTCGCCGTACAGGCGTTCGCTGCGGCACAGAAGGTGGTGCATGATGAGAGGCCGTTCACATGATCGACGCGCTGCTGTGTGACCGCTGCGGCGGGACGGGTGCATACCGAGGCCACTTGAGTTATGACCCGGATCGGGCGTGCCCTGGCCCCCGTGACGGGGTGAAGCATGTGACAATCCACGTCGAGTCCGACGGGTGTAGTTGCGGAGCGTGCGACCTGGCTGCCGCTACATCGGGCGGTTACCGATGGTGCGTGCGGTTCACGGGGGAAACCTACCACCTAGACCCGGCGAAGATCGAAGCGGCAGGGTTGGTGGGGCTTTACATCGCCGCTATGGAGGCACCGTCCGAAGACGTGGCGGGGAGGTTGTGACGTGAACGACTCCGACAAGCTCAGATTGTTGGCCGATTGGCTGGACGTTTTTGACCTCACCGTTCCGGCGATTGTCCAAGCACTTCGGATTGCCCAGCGACCCGACCTGGCCAACCAATGGGCTCATCACGCCGGCGATGACGAGATTCAACGAGACCTCCGCCGCATAGCAGACCGTCTGGAGGTCTTCGGGGAGGTTGTGACGTGAGGCCGTGCCCGCAATGCAACGGCAACGGCCGGCTCGGCAGGCTTGGCTCATCTGGTTACATCACGACGGGGTTGCCGTGCCCGGCTGAGCATGTCGAGCTGATCCGATGCCCATACGATCCCCGGCTCTGCATGAAACACGAAGGCCATAACGAACCGTTCTTCGCTGATCCGGCGTCGGTGAAGTGGCTGTGCCAGACTCACAATTGCTACACCGTTCAGCCGTCGCTTCGGTGTCCCGTCGGGTTGCTGCAACTCGCCGCAGGGGCTGCTCCGCCGGACCTCTGCGACATGGTGCCTGCGGATGAGCCGGTGACGTATGAGTTGTGGACAGAAGTTCTCGAGGAGAAGGGAGTTGACGCATGAAGCGTCTCATTTGGTTACTGACCGTGGCGGTGTTCGTTGCGGGGGTCGGGTTGGCTGCCGACAAGGTCAACACTGAGCCGATTCAGCATCACGAACATCCGCATGAGGGTGTGTTTGCGAACACGGCGGCCTCTACCGACGGCTATTGGACGATCAGGTGTTCGCAGCATTCCAACATTCAGGTTCATGCGACCCCGGAAACGGGCGTCCAGTACGGCCACAAGGCGGGTGCGATGTGGGTGTCGCACGGCAAGGTGCATCGGCAGGCTGTGATCTACAAACGCACCGGGTTTGTGGTTGCCGGCAAGGTGCTGTGGTGGTGGTCGTGGTCGAACCAGGGTTCGACATCTTCGGCCCACTGTTTCGGGTGACGTGATGACGGTCGTGCGTATGTGGTCCGGGGAGGTGTCGGACGAGGTTTTGCGTGTCGGCGGTGATCCGCACCGCACGTACGATCGGAAGCTCGCTGCGCAACGTATCCGGCATTACAGGCGGAACCCGCACATGATCCGCAACGGGGTGACGGCTTCGATGCTGGTGGATCTCGTCGAGTCAGATCCGGGATCCAACACAGCGGAGCTCCAGTATGAGGCCACAAGGAGGGGTGTGTCCGCTGAGGCGGCCCGGCGGGCCTTGTACCGGTTGAAGGACCGTGGCGTGTTGCGCAACGTGCTGGTTCCGAACCCGTTGAACGTGCGCACGTATCGGGCGGAGTGGTATGTGACGTAGGGTTGTAAGGACCGGTCCTGTTGCTCTCACCCTTACCGGCACGGGACCGTATCTGTGGAGACTGGCCTCCTCAAAAATCCAGAAGCCTCCACGGACACAGGGGGGGCGGGTGCTTTTTCTCTGTGCCCGCCCCTTTTGTGTGTCTCGAGCCGGCGTGGCGCCATCGCCCTAGCCCTGTTGCGCCGTCCTATGCACAGCGTTGCATAACGTCTGTGTCGGGTATCCGACTGTTCGCCCCGAAACGGCTGGCCTCAAGGCGTGTACGGCGGTACACTGCCCGTGGGCGTTCCGGTGAGCGGGCGCATGGACGGAAGGCGAGCAATGGTTTACAGCGATGCTGATATTGAGCAACGGGAGCTGGGAGCGTTTGGGTCCGAGCTGACGGCGGGCGCCGCTAGCGCCACACGGATCCCGACAGCTGACGACTTGCAACAGGTTGAGGACGCCGCATATCACGCTTGTTGGTTCTTCAACCCCGTGTATCCCGCGGTGGTGCAGGTGTGCGCCGACTTGGGGATCGACCCGACATCGGATGCGGTCATGTCGGCAATGTTCCGTGGTTCCGATAGGGCGAAAGAGGCCGACAATGAGTGATGACACCTACAACGGCTGGTCGAATCGGGAAACGTGGGCAGCGAATCTGCATTGGTCGAGCAACGAAGGCGACTATGAGCTGATTCGGGAGTGGGCAGAGTACCTTGCGGGTCCGGTGCCGAACTGGTACACCAAGGATGAGGCGGTGGCGGATCTGGCGGAACGCCTCCAAAAGTACGCCGAAGAGATCTATGGCATGGTCGTCGGCAACGACTACGGGCTGACCGGCGACCGTCCCGCTGTGCTGTTCGTGTCTGACGTCGGGTCGTTGTGGCGTATCGACTTTCACGAGATCGCCGAACACTGGATTGCCGACGTCATCGCCGACCGTGAATACGAGAAGGCGGAGGCCGGGTCTGCTGCGGCGGCGGTCGCGGCGGCGTGGCTGATCGTGCTGGTGGCGGCGCTGCTGGTGTTGGGTGGTGTGGCGTGAGTGACTTCACGGACCTGGCCCCGACCCATGCCCAGCTTGAGGAGCTACGGGACATCGCTGCGGAGCTTGCCTTTTCGGAAGGGACAACGGCGATGCAGCGTGCCGCACGGGACGACCAGATCCGGTCTGCGTATGCCGCCGGGTTCTCGTACAGGGTGATCGCACGGTATGCGAGCGTGTCGCATGGATACGTACGGGACGTAGTGAAACAAACGGAAGGAAAGAGACGATGACGACAGCGACCGAACTACTCGCCGACTACACGGCCACACCTGCCTGGATACACACGCAAGGACTAGCGCAAGGCCTCAAAGCCCTACTTGCCTCCAAACAGCCATACGGCCACCGCGCCGCTGTTGCCGTGTACGCCGACCGGGTCGATCTCGTAGCCATCGACACCCCCTACGACTATCGGAACTGGCGCACCATCCGCAGTGCAGGATTCCAGACACTCGACGAGATGCAACTCGTCGTCGCCGAATGGGTCAACGAACCGAACCGAGGAATGTGGGAATGACCTGAACCCACACAACCAGAGCCACCCACCAGCAACCCCCGCGGCCACCACACCCGGGGGTTGCTGCACGTCCACACCCCGCCAGCAGCAACCCCCAGCGTACCGCAAACAGCAGGTACCGCAAACAACAGGTACCCACCAGCCCCAACTAACGCCAACAACGACGCTCCGCAGTGAAACGAAGGAGACACATCAACTAGAGGCAACTAGACGCAGGGAGGGTATGGTAAGGCTCCATCGTACCTGCCAGAGGAGAG
>QQVI01000351.1:11763-43278 GCA_003388545.1 Actinomycetota bacterium | reverse complement strand
GGCCGTCGCCCGCACGACTACGGCCGCAAGCGTCTGGGCAGTGGTCTCGGCCTCCAGCCTCGCCCTCTCATCCGCTTGCCTCCTGACCAGGAGCCCCAGTGGGATCACGAAGGCAACCACTACGAGGAGCGTCACCCCGGCGGTCATGAGGTTGAGTCGTCGCCTCACGCCGGCCTACGGCGCCACGAGCTTCACGCCCACGCCATGAACAGTCTGCAGGAAACGCGGCTCGGCGGCAGTCTCTCCCAGCTTCTTGCGCAACCATGAGAGATGGACATCGACCGTTCGCTCAGACCCTCCGTATGGCTCCCGCCACACCTCGGCGAGCATCTCGCGCTTGCTCACGACTTCACCAGCCCGCTCCATCAAGAGCTGAAGGAGCTCGAACTCCTTCGGCGCAAGATCCAGCAGCTCCCCTTCCAGATGTGCTTCCCGGGCCGCGATATCGATTGACAAGCCGCCCACCTGGAGCGTCGCCGGTTTGCCATCCGAGGCTCGGCGCAAGACCGCGCGCACTCTGGCCTCGAGGTTCTCTGCCGAGTAGGGCTTGACGACGTAGTCGTCAGCCCCTGCATCGAGGAGCTTCACGGTCGACTCGTCATCGTCACGTGCGGTAGCGACTATCACCGGCACGTCACTGACCGACCGAAGCATTCTCAACAGTTCGGCACCATCGAGGTCCGGTAGCCCCAGATCGAGAACCACCACGTCGGGGCGATCGGAGATGACTCTTTGCAGACCGTCCATCGCCGAAGCGGAGCTATCGACCTCGTGGCCCGCGCGCGCCATGGCTCCGGCAACCAGCCTCCGAATCTCGGCGTCGTCTTCGATCAAGTGGATCCTGGCCATGCGCTGGGAAGACTATTGGACAACCAGGAGCGAACAACTCTCTTGATGAAATCTTGAGGTTTCACTGACAACGCAGGAACGAAGATGAGCGATCATGGTTCCGATGACCACAACGCGCTACATCCTCGGCTGGGTGCTGGCGACGACCCTCGTCACCTTTGCGACATGGTGGGTCGTGGCCGAAGCCTCGGGTGGAGTCAACGAGGCTTCCACTGCGCCGCTGATCGTGCCGACCACCGGTGGCAGCCAACAGTCGTCTCTTTCGACCTCGACCACGATCGACTCCACGAGCTCGTCGACCATCTCGGATTCGTCGACGACCTCGAGCCCAACCACGACTGCTCCCTCAACGACGTCGACGACATCGCCCAGCTCAACGACCACCGTATCGGCAAGCTCCGGTGTGGAGACGGTGGAGTCGGCTGGTGGGACTGTCACGGTCGTCTACAGCAACGGTGAGGTGACGCTGGCCGGGGCGACGCCGGCATTCGGCTTCAAGATGGAGATCGAGGACGAGGGCCCGGAGCGTGTCAGGGTCGACTTCGAGTCGGATGAGAACGAGATCTCCGTTCGCATCGAATGGAAGGACGGTCAGCTCGATGTCGAAATCGACTGATCGGGCCTGCTCACTCGCCTTTGAAGTCGGCGTCCCTCTTCTCGATGAAAGCCGCCACTCCTTCGCGTGAGTCCTCGGTGCCGAACAGCCTCTGGAACGCTGCGGCCTCCTTTGCCATGTCGGCCCCGAATTCCCTGCTAGCACCGGTCTCGTTGAGGACCTTCTTGGCCCGGGCGATTGCCAGGGTCGCCATCGAGGAGAACTCGGCCGCATCCCTCATCGCCAGCTCCAGTATGTCGTCTGCGGACGCCACCTGATCTGCGAGGCCGATCTCGAGAGCCTCACCTGCGGGCACATGGCGACCACTGAAGATGAGCTTCTTCGCCCGCTGGTAACCAATGAGCCGGGTGAGCCGCTGTGTTCCCCCCGCACCCGGTATCAGGCCGAGGAGTATCTCGGGCTGCCCAACCCGGGCATCGTCAGCCAGGTACCGGAAGTCCGCACCCATCGCCAGCTCGAGCCCACCGCCCAGGGCGAATCCATGGACGGCTGCAATGGTTGGCTTCTCCAGGCTCTCCAGCACCGCAATGGCGTCGACCAGCGCAGCCGCCGTGGCATCGGTTTCTTCCCCTTCGTCCAATTGCTCTTTGAACCTCTTTATGTCGGCCCCGGCGGCGAAGTTGGGTTGACCGGTGACAACAACGGCCCTTATGTCGGAGCTGCGGCATTCCTCGAATGCGGATTGCAAGTCACCGGCAAGCTCTTCGTTCAAAGCATTGACGGGGGGCCGGTTCAACCTGACCAGCGCCACGGATTCTTCTCGTGTCAGTTCTACCAGGGACATGTTCGAAGGCTAGTGGTCAATCCCGGGCTTTCCGGCGTTGGGTCAATACCGCTGGGACACGAAACCCACCAGGTCGGCGAGCACCGACTGGAATGCGGCACCGTGACCGGGCGCTACCACGTGAGCGACCTCGTGCGTGACCACCCAGGCGTTCGCCGGCCTCTCGATCATGATCAGCCGATCAGCCGGCATGTAGACACCCCCAAGCCGACCACCGAGCTCGTCGACGATCGCCAGATTCACGGCCTCGACGTCGAGAACCTCGATCAGCTGCGCCACCAAATCCTCGGCCGCGGCGTCATCGAGGATCACATTCGAGAGCCGACTCACCTCATCGGCGAGCCCAAGCGCCTCCATCGCCGAGGTGACCACGCAATAGTCGAATCCGCACACCTCGAGGCCATTGGCGGCGACAGGCGGGTTCTGGCCGTCGAATACCGCCTGGATCGGCCAGATCGCCAATCCGGCGACGACCATCGAAGCGATCACGCCGACGACCCAACGACGCCACCGCGGCCTCGGCTCGATTGCGGTGTCCTCCTCCCAGAGGCCCGCCTGGTCTTCCCACGGAGCCGGCAGCTCCTCTCGAGGAGGATGGTTCATCCCCATGATGGTAAGGGGCAGTCGGCCTTTTCAGGCCGACAGAGAGCTGGCCAAGACCCGTGGCTCAGATCTGAGGGATTGGCTCCGTGGCGGGCAGGTCGCGCATCTCTCGTCGCTCAGTGGGCTTCAACGGTCTGATCCTCATCCGGGCGTCGACGACCACCGCACCCTTGCCAGGCTCGTGGACCTTGACCGGGTTCAGATCCATCTCCACCAGCTCGGGCGCTGCCGAGATGAGCCCGGAGACGCGGAGCAGCGACTCTTCGAGTGCTGCCACATCACCAACTGGCTGGTTCCTGTAGCCCTCGAGCAACTTGTAACCCTTGGTGTCACGCACCATCTCAGAGGCGTCCACGTCTGTGAGAGGGTGGATTCTGAAGGCGACATCCCGCAACAACTCGACGTAGACGCCTCCCAGCCCGTAGACGACGAGCGGCCCGAAGTTCGGGTCTTGCGTCATGCCGATGAGCACCTCGTGACCACCCTCGATGAACTCTTGGACCAGGACTCCGTCAGGGTCGTCCACAGCAGTGGTGACGGATTTGTAGGCCTCGCGAACTTCCTCCTCACCCTGTACGTCGAGGACGACACCTCCGACATCGGATTTGTGGAGTGCCGACGGAGAAATCACCTTCAGCACCACAGGGCCACCAAAGCTCTCTGCGGTCGCCACGGCTTCGTCAGCGGAGTCGACCGTCGCCGTTCGAGGTATCCGCAGCCCCGCGGCTTGGAGCAGGCGGTCGACGTCCCCGGGCTCGAGCCAGACACCCTCCTCGGGGATGTCCGGAACAAGTCCGTCCACGATCGCCCTCACCTCCTCGACTGCGTGATCATCGAGGCGGGCCTCGATTCCCGGATCCCGCTGTCTCCAGATCCCATGGCGCACCGCCCTGGCCAGAGCGAGAGCTGCAGCCTCGGGAAAGGTGTATGTGGGGATCGTCCGATGCGGCTCCTCGCCGGCCAGGAATGACGAAGCCTCGGCAGCTTGCATGAACACGGAGAGAAGTGTTGCCTCCCCTCCGTAGGAGTCCTGACACCGTCTGAGCGCTGCGGCGACATCTCGAGCACCTTCCGGTGAGACCGGGACGTATATCACCATGACGGAGTCGACCTCTCCCGAGTCGAGTAGGAGTCGGGTAGCTGCTTCGAACTGCTCCGGACCGCCCGACGCGATCAGGTCGACGGGGTTTCTCGTCGACGCCTCGGGCGGCAAATGGGACTGGATCTCCTGGCGGAGCCCCTCGGACAGCTCGGGCAACTCGAGTCCGTTCGCTTCGAGCGCGTCCGCCGCGAGGATTCCGGGACCGCCCGCGTTGGTGACGATGCCTACGCGGGATCCAGCCGGGATGGGCTGGTTGGCGAGCAGGCTGGCGGCATCGAACAGCTCCTCGATGGTGTCGACCCGGATGACACCGGCCTGACGGAACAGGGCGTCGACGGCAACATCTGAAGAGGCGAGAGCGCCGGTATGCGACGATGCCGCCCTGCTCCCGGCCGCCGATCTCCCTGACTTGACCGCGATGATCGGCTTTCTCCGGCCGATGCGTCGAGCAAGGCGGGAAAAGCGCATCGGATTGCCGAAAGACTCGACATATAGCGTTATCACGTCCGTCTCGGGGTCGTCTTCCCAAGCCAGCAACAGGTCGTTGCCGCTCACATCCGCTTTGTTCCCGACCGAGACGAATTGGGATATGCCGATGTTGTTCCTCGTCGCGTAGTCGAGAATCGCAATGCCGAGCGCACCCGACTGGCTCGACATCGCCACATTCCCGGCGGGTGGGTAGACAGGGGCGAACGTTCCGTTGAGGCGCACCGAACTTGCGGTGTTGAGCAAGCCCATGCAGTTGGGGCCGATCATCCTCATCCCGGAGCTGCGCACCATGTCGAGAAGCTTTCTCTCATCTTCAGCGCCTTCTCCGCCCACCTCAGAGAAACCGGCAGAGATCACGACGATGCCCCTCACGCCCTTGTCGATGCACTCTCTCGTGACATCGATGACGTATCGCTGCGGCACGACGATGTAGGCGAGGTCGATCTCGTCGGGAACCTCCGTGATCGACGTGTACGCCTTGACCGAGTTGACGACCCGGGATGTCGGGTTCACGGGGTAGAGCGGGCCGGTGAAACCTGTCGAGAGGATGTTGTGGAACAACTTCCCTCCGATGGACGCGGCGTTGTTGGAGGCGCCGATCACAGCTATCGATCTGGGAAAGAACATCGGCAGGAGCGATGCCGCCACTGCCCGTTTCTCGTGCTCCGCTGCCACGGAGAGCGACTCCTCGCTCTCGGTCACGGGGAAGTCAACCGTGAAGACGCCTTCGTCGATCGTCCTCGTGAGCTCATACCCGCTGTTGCGGAAGACCCGCATCATCTGCCGATTCTCCGGGAGCACATATGCTCGGAATCGGTTCAACCCTGTGGATCGCGCCCGGTTGGTGAGTAGTTGGAGCAATTTGGTCCCTATCCCCCGGCCCTGATGCGCATCGGCGACCGCAAAGGCCACTTCCGCATCCTCGCTGTCATCTCCTTCGATGTCATAGCTGGCGATTCCCACCATCTCGTCTTCGTGCAGGGCGATCAACGCCATCCTGTCCTCGTAATCGACGTTGGTGAAGTAGCGCACCTCTTCTGGGTCGAGACTCTTCTTCAGTTTGAAGAACCTGAAGTAGCGGGACTCGGGGCCAAGAGTCTCGAAGAAGCGGACGATCAAGTCGGAATCCTCGGGTTTGATCGGACGGATCCTGACCACACCGCCGTCCCGGAGCACGGCATCGAGTTCGTATTCAGATGGGTATTCGGCCAAGTTGGGCTCTCATTTCTCTGCTCTCACCCAGGTTACGAAATCATGGCACCGAGTAACCAATCCGTCTTCTCCGTGTCGATACGGCCAGGTGGTTGAGAGGGTGGTTGCGGCCTTCGACGGCTACTATTGCCGCAACGGGTTTGGTCCAGGGTGGCACGCGAGCATGTGGGACCTCACTCCGGTCATCGTGGGGCCCGGGTTCGGTTCCTCTCCCCTCCCCCACCCACCGGCCCGGGTTCCACGTCCTCTCCCGAGCCGATGTCAAACAGAGCACACTTGGTGCCCGGGGTGGGATTCGAACCCACACGGGCCTTTTCGGCCCAAGGGGGTTTAAGCCCCTCGCGTCTGCCGTTTCGCCACCCGGGCATTCAGGCGCTCAGCGTAAATCGAGCATCTCCGCAGCGACACCGTCGAGAGTATCCATCTCAGATATCTCCACGGCATCGACGTCCAGAGCAACCACCACTTCCTGAGCAATCACAGCACCGGCCAGGATGACCGGGGCGCGCTTGGGGTCGAGAGACGAGAGCGCTGCGGTCTCCTCGATCGTCAACGTGCTGAGTCGATCCAAGACTGCAGCGACCTCCGATCGGGTCATCACGTAGCCATGCACCGCGTCACGGTCGTATTCGGGAAGCTCTTGGGCTATCGCGGCGAGGGACGTCCAGGTGCCGGCTATCCCGACCAAAGATCTGGCGTCGAAATCGGCCTGGTCATGGAGGACCCCGCGGACGTGGTCGATGGCTGCGCGCAGCTGTTCTGGGGACGGTGGCCGATCCGTGAGGATTCGGTCGGTCAAGCGCACAGAGCCGACATCGACCGAATTCGAGCGCTCCCGATCGACCAACTCGGTCGATCCGCCGCCAATGTCAGCGACGACGACTCCGGCAAGGTCCTCTCGGCCTCTCGTCGCGCCGGCAAAGGCGTAGCCGGCCTCGGTTTCGCCTGTGATCAAGGTAGGCCGTACCCCGAGAGCGGACTCGGCGCGGTCGAAGAAATCCTCACGGTTGGATGCGTCCCTGGAAGCCGACGTGGCGATGGCAGTCCTTCTGGTTACCCCTTCTCTCTCCATGAGCCGCCCGAAGGTGTCGAAGACCTCGATCGTCCTCTCCATCGCTTCGCCGGACAACCGGCCTGAGGCGTCAACCCCTTTTCCCAGCCCTGTCACCTCGACCCAGCGACCCACCTCTTCCTCTCCGGAAGTTATGAGCAGACGCATCGAGTTCGTTCCGATGTCGACAACTCCCACTTTCATGGAAGGTTCGGCCAGTCCGGATTCATCTCCCCGTCGACGACGCATCGAACCTCGCAATCGAGCGGCTCGATCCACGAGGCGACCAGCCGGCCCACAGGGTTCTGGCCACCTGCAGCGCTGTGCGCATAGTGGGCATGAAGGCATTTGACGCCTTCTCTCGCTCCGCCCACCCCGCCGGATGGCCGGGGGAGATCGTCTTCGGGGAGCATCTCGTCGCGCGTCTGTCGATAAGAGTCGTGCGCCGCCTCGAGCTCACTCCTGAACTCCGGATCGCTAGCCGCCTTCATCTCCATTCGCCTCACCCCTCCGGCTCCCTCCAGCCGCCCGATCCGGGTAGTGGCCAAAGGACAGGTCAACCAGTACAGCGTGGGAAACGGTGTGCCATCCGTGAGTCTTGGCGGGACGCGCACCACAACTGGAAGCCCGAGGTGGCAACGCGCCACGACCTCAGAGTGTGCCCTGGGGGGACGACCGATTTGGACCTCAACGACAGTGGCGTCGTCGTCAACAGTCAAACGTCAACTCTCCTGGTCTGCGCCCGAGATGAAATCCCAGATCTTCTCGACCCATGTCCGGTCCGGGGCCGGTTCGACAGGTTGTGCCTGTGGTGCGGGCTCTCCCGAGCTCGGGGGGTCCAGGACGACATAGGCCGTTTCCCCGGGTCGGGCGTAGCCCAGCTTCTCCCGGGCGAGCCGTTCTACCTCCTCGGGCGTCTCCAGAGCGGCCACATCCGCCTCGAGTAGCCGATTCTCCTCTTCGAGAGCGGCGAGCTCGGCTTCTGCCGCCTCGACCTGGCGGTTCGACTCGATGATCTGGCGGTATGGGATCAGCTGAGTGAGGAAGGCGGCGCCTATCACCAGGAACAAGATCACGAGGAGGAGCACCGTGGGCCGGCGGTTCAATGTCATCGGGACCTCCGGAACGTGGCCCATCCCGCGAAGCGGGCCTCATCTCCCAAGCTCTCCTCGATCCGAAGCAGCTGGTTGTATTTGGCCGTCCTCTCACCTCTTGCAGGTGCCCCGGTCTTGATCTGACCGGCATTCGTGGCCACTGCCAGATGTGAGATGAAGGTGTCTTCGGTCTCCCCTGAGCGATGGCTGACCATCATCCCGAATCCGGCGCGTTCGGCCCGCTGCATCGTGTGGAGAGTCTCCGAGACTGTGCCGATTTGATTGACCTTGATGAGAATTGCGTTCGCGGACTTCTCCGCGATCCCCCGCTTCAGGATCTCTTCATTGGTGACGAAGAGGTCGTCGCCCACGAGCTGCACCCTGCCCCCGACCTTTGAGGTGAGCTCCTTCCAGCCTTCCCAATCGTCCTCGCTCATCCCGTCTTCGATCGAGACCAACGGATAGCGCTCTGCGAGGTCACTCAGGTAGGCCACCATCTCCCCAGACGACAGCTCCCGTCTGTCCAACTCATAGCGGCCCTCCCTGTGGATCTCGGTGGCAGCCACATCGAGGGCGAGGGCGATCTCGTCTCCCAGCTCGTAGCCGGCAACGTCGATGGCCTCGACGAGCAGCTCGAGGGCTGCCTCGTTTGTCGGAAGATCAGGAGCGAAGCCACCCTCGTCGCCAACATTGGTCCCGAGACCGCGGCCGGCGATCACACGCTTCAACGCGTGATAGACCTCGACTCCGGCGCGGAGCGCCTCGCCGTAAGAAGGAAGTCCTGCAGGAACGATCATGAACTCCTGGATGTCGACGCTGTTGGCAGCGTGGGCTCCGCCGTTCAGCACGTTGAGGCAGGGCACCGGCAGAAGGCGAGCAGCCGGCCCACCGAGGTACCGAAACAGTGGCTGTCGCAATGTGGCTGCAGCAGCGCGCGCCGTTGCGAGTGAGACCGCGAGAAGGGCGTTGGCGCCGAGGTTGCCTTTGTTCGTCGTCGCGTCGAGGTCGATCATGACCTGATCGATCTGCTCCTGCATGGTTGCGTCCCGGCCGATCACGGCCGCCGCGATCTGGTTGTTGACATGCTCGACGGCTCTGGTCACGCCCTTGCCGACGAACCTGTCGCCTCCGTCACGGAGCTCCACCGCCTCATTTGCGCCTGTTGAAGCCCCAGAAGGGACGATGGCCCGTCCGTATCCCTCTCTTGTGAAGACTTCGGCCTCGACCGTGGGGTTTCCTCGGGAATCGAGTACCTGCCGGGCGTGCACCCGCTCTATGGTTGTGCTGCTCATTGGTCCAAATCGACGCTCGACTTGCCCGGGTCAAGCTAACAGCGTCAGGGGCTTTCGCTGGTCATGTGCGTCGTCTCGTCTGAACGGGGACGAGGGTGATTTGCCTGAAGACCCGCCTCGAATCGTCGGATGGCCCGTCGGAGCGCTATCTCGGGATCTATGCCGTTGTGACGCGCAATATCGACGAGGCCAAAAAGCACATCTCCCACCCAGTCCTCGCCGACCGCATTCGGGAGGGACATGCCGGTCAGGGCCCCAAAGTCTGGCTCTCCGCCGAGAGAGTCGGCCAATCCGGCCTTGGCGGCGCGATTCTGGATCTTCGAGGCGAGGTGGAGCGCAGGCATGCCTTCAGGGATCCCATCGAATGGCGAGCCGGGCGAGCTGCCTTTCTCCTCCTGTTTGATCAAGTCCCAATTGGCCTTCACCTCTTCGGGCCCTGCCACCTCGACGTCTCCGAAGACGTGTGGATGCCGGCGAACGAGCTTCTGCCGCAGCACCTCGGCTGCGTCGTCTACGTCGAAAGCGCCATTCTCAGCTGCGATCTCCGACTGGAACAGCACCTGCAACAGGACATCCCCCACTTCCTCCTCCACCCGGGCATAGCCGACCAGGTCACCGTCTTTCAGGGCCGAGACGGCCTCGATCAGCTCAAAGGACTCCTCTACGAGGTACTTGGTGAGCGTCTGGTGAGTCTGCTCCCTGTCCCACGGGCACTCGCTCCGCAATCGCTGCATCGCCTTGACTGCCCCCACCAGGCCCCCGGGCTCGACATCGAGCCACAACGACGTGCGAAAGCCGGCCAAATCGGGATCCAGCTCGTCGAGGGTGCCCTCCCAATCCACTTCATCTGCTGAGCCCAGCCCCGCAAAGAGCCGCACCGCCCCCTCCTCGGGGACCACTCGCGCCAAGTTGGCCGCAACGTCGGCCAGAATCTCGGGTCGATCGAGATGACCGACGATGGTCGGCTTGTCCAGTACGAGCGGTGAGGGCAGCTCGTGCCCATTGAGGATCTGCAGTCCGCGCTCGAACGGGTCGTAGCCGACCCTGACGAGGATGGCGTCGACGAAGGTCTCCGCATTCAAGATTTGCACATCCTCTGACCGCCTCAAGATCTCCTTGACCGCGAACTCCCCAATCGAGGGCCCACCGGGAACTGCATAGACCACGGGACCCCTGGCGGCTGCCTCGATCACCCGGTCAGCGATCGCCGAATAGAGCGCCTCGAAGCTGATGTGGCTGTCATAGAGGTCGTCGCAAAACTCAACCTCGCGCTCTTCGGCGAGTTGGATTGCCGCGGGATGCTGTGCCGTCCGAATGATCAAGCGCTTCGACTCGTCGAGTAGCGCGTCGAGCACCGGCCCCGGGATCCGGCTCATGTCGCCTGGCCCGAGACCGGTGATCAGGATCATCGGCTCACTCTTCGACAGCTGTCGTCGTGGTCTCTTCCTCGGCGGGCACCGTGGTCGTGGTGGCATCTGGCGCCGGTGCCGTCGTATCAGTCGTGTCGGAGGGCGGGATCACGCCGGCAGGACTGCTCTGCCATGTCCCGAACTTCTCGTTGACGCTGACCTCCGCCGCTTCCAGCAGATCGCCGATCCAGCCGGAGAGAATCGTGGGCAGCTGCGCGTTGCGGTTGCTCTCGATGATCTCCTCGTCTGTGGGGAGCTCGTCGTCCGCGGGGAGGGTTCGCTCGGTGACGAGGACCGTGTGGAATCCAAAGTCGCTCTCGACAGGCCCGTAGGGAATGCCGACCTCGGCCTCCATCGTCGCCTCCATGAACTCGGGAACGTACCGAGTCGGGGCGGTGCAGCCGAGCTCGCCGCCTTGCTCGCCACTACCGGTGTCGGTGGAGAGCTCCATTGCCAGATCCGCAAAGTCCTCGCCACCATCGAGGCGGGCGAGGACATCCTCGGACTCGTCCTCTGTCTCCACGAGGATATGGGAGACACATACCTCGATGAGGTTGTCGTAAGCGGCCTCTCGCTGAGCTTCGATCTCCTCGTCGGTGAGGGGCACCGCCTCATCGATCAGAACGTCTCCGAGCTGATCTTCAACGAGCTGCAGATGGGCGACTTTATTGACGAAATCGTCCGAGACCTGATTCGCCTCGAGGAATTCCTCGTATGTGACTCCCTCCTGCGCATTCGTCTCGAAGATCTCGTCGGCTGCCGCATCGATCTCTTCTTCGGTCAGAGAGATCCCATAGTCGGCTTCGGCGCCTTCGACGACGATGTTCCACTGGATCAAGAATCCCAGAAATTGGGCGAACTCGTCTTTCGACATCGTCGCGTCAGGATCGAAGCGGAGGGCGTTCACGTCCCCGACGGTGAAGTCGGTGCCGTTGACCGTGGCCGCGACCTCGGCATCGCTGGCCCCGCACGCGCTCAACACGAGCGCAAGAGCGGCAAACAAAAGTGCAAGTTTCTTCAAGAGGATTCCTTGGATAAGGCGAACAGCGGCAATGGTAGGACGACCGTTCTCCAATACATACCTCAGGCGTCCCACATTTCCCTAACAAAGCCCAAGAGACCCTCCAGGATCGGCTCGGGGGCCGGTATGAAGAGAACACCTTCGCTCGCCCGGAGCACGGAGCGGGGCTGCAGCCGTTGCAGGCGGATCTCCTGTGAAGGCTTGAGGTCGACGGGCCCCATCCTGACCTCGTCGCGGAGTCTCACGATCTCTTCGAGGCCCACTCTGATCGCTTCGACGCGCAGTCTTGCGATCTGAGCGAGGGTGACTGCCTCGGCGGGAAGGTCCCCATAGCGGTCGACCCACTCGGCCACTACGTCGTCGACCTCTTGATGAGTGGTTGTCCCCGCGAGACGCCGGTAGGCCTCGAGCCGAAGCTCCTGGTCTTGTATGTACTCGTCGGGCAGGTGAGCGTCGACGGGTAAGTCGATCCTGACCTCCGGTGCTCGATCTTCGACGGTCTCACGCCCTTCCAGCTCATCGACGGCCTCGGCAACCAGCTCCGCGTACAAGTCAAAGCCGACTGCAGATATGTGGCCGGTCTGGACCTCGCCCAGGATGGACCCTGCCCCGCGAATCTCGAGATCCCGTATCGCCAGTTGAAAGCCCGAGCCCAGGTCGGTGGCTTCGCCGATGGCCTCGAGCCGCCGGTGGGCCTCCTCGGTGAGGCTCTGGTCCGGTGGGTGGAAGAGGTACGCATACGCCCTCTGATCCGACCGGCCGACCCGTCCCCGGAGTTGATACAGCTGGGCGAGACCGAGGAGATCCGCGCGCTCGACGATGAGGGTGTTCACCTTGGGAAGGTCCAAACCGGACTCGATGATGGTGGTCGCGACCATCACGTCGTAGTCTCCGTTCCAGAAGTCGATCATCACCTGCTCGAGCTGGCCCTCCGACATCTGGCCGTGGGCTACGACATAACGCGCATCCGGCACGAGTTCCTTCAGGCGGGCCACCGCCCGGTCGATCGACTGCACCCGGTTGTGGACGTAGAACACCTGCCCTTCGCGCAATATCTCCCTTCGGATTGCCGCGGAGACGGCCTGATCGTCGTATGGCCCGACGTAAGTGAGGATCGGGTGTCGATCCTCGGGCGGTGTTCTGATGTGGGAGACCTCTCGAATCCCGGTCAAAGCCATCTCGAGAGTTCTGGGTATCGGGGTGGCCGTGAGCGTCAACACGTCGACACCGACCTTCAGCCGCTTCATCGCGTCCTTCGCCGCGACCCCGAAGCGCTGTTCCTCATCGATGACCAGCAGACCGAGAGCCTTGAAGCTGACGTCTTCGGACAGGAGCCGATGCGTTCCGACGACCAGGTCGACCTCACCTGTCTCGAGCCCGCTCACGACTTCTCGCTGCTGTTTTGGGGTCAAGAAACGTGAGAGCTGCTCCACCCTGATCGGATATGGAGCGAACCGCTCGGCGAAGGTCTGGTGGTGCTGCTGGGCAAGGAGGGTCGTGGGGCACAGCACGGCGACCTGGCGACCCGACTGGATGGCCTTGAAGGCAGCCCGAATCGCGACTTCAGTCTTCCCGAAGCCCACATCCCCGAATACGAGTCGATCCATGGGCCGGTCTCTCTCCATGTCCCTCTTGACCTCGCCAATCGCACTGTCCTGATCCACCGTCTCCTCGAAGGGGAAGCTCGCCTCCATCTCCGATTGCCATGGTGTGTCGGGGTCAAAGGCGTGGCCGGTGGCCCGAGCCCGTTGACGATGCAGTTCGACTACCTCCTGAGCGACTGCGGCGACTGCTCGCCGTACCCTCGACTTCTGGTCGCTCCAGTCCTTGCCACCCATTCGGGACACCCTCGGAGCCTCACCACCGGTGTACTTCTTGACGGCCGCGAGTTGGTCGACGGGCACATAGAGCCGGTCGTCACCCGCATAGGCGATCACGAGGTAGTCGCGCTCGATTCCCATCATGGTGCGTGTTACAAGACCTTCGAACCGGCCAATTCCGTGCTGATGATGGACGACGTAGTCCCCTTCGACGAGGTCGCGGTATTGAGGCTGGCCGGCCGCCCTCGACCTACCGGTCCTGCGATGGGCCCGTCGCCGCCCGGCGATCTCCTGCTCGCCCAGGACCGCCACTGCTGGCTGAGTGCAGACAAACCCGCGATGAATGCCCGTCGGGATGACTGCCGGTCTCGGGTTCTCCAGCGCGTCCAGCCGATCCAAGGCCAGGCCATTCTCCATCAGGAGCCTCGCCACCCGATCGGCGGCAGGCTCGCCATCCATGGCTATCACGGGCGTGATTCCGCGTTCCAGGAGACGGCTCAACGCTCCTGAGACGGAAACGGGATCGCCTGCGATCGCATCGAAACCCTTCAGGTCCAGAACCGGATCGGATGGGCCCGTCGGTGTCGACGGCATCGACAAGTGTGCCCGGGCTCCCAAAGAGTCTTCGAGGTCGAGGAACAGCATCGGATGCTCCCCGGCTACCGGTGCCGACTCCCCCCAGGTCGGAGCCAGAGCGGCCGCAAGGTCTCTCTCTTCCTCACGCAGGTCACGGGAACGGTCACGAGCGCGGGAGGGGTCGACGACCACGATCACAGCGCTCTCGGGAGCCTCGTCGATCAACGAGACCTCGCCGGATATCCACGGGAGCCACGACTCGATGCCGGGGAAAAGGTGGCCTTCGACGATTCGATCCCATGTCGAGCCCGCCCACGGCTCTGAGGCGAGGAGGTCCCGTGCTCTCGCGTTCACCTCGTCGCCGGGGCGAACTTCTCTAGCCGGATAGGCCACGAAGGCCTTCTTGATCTCGTCTGATCGTTGGCTCGCCACCGAGAATCCGCGTATCTCTTCGATCTCGTCTCCCCAGAAGTCGACTCGCACCGGCTCGTCAGCCTGAGCCGGAAACACGTCGAGGATTCCGCCCCTCACCGCAAACTCCCCTCTGGCCTCGACACGATCGGTTCGTTGATAACCCAAGGCTGCAAGCTCCCCTATCAGCTCCCCCAGGTCCGCGGTCTGCCCTGTTTCGAGCCGAATCGGAGCAAACGAAGACGGGGACAGACGCTGGATGGCGCCCCTGACGCTGGCAACGACGACTCCGGGGGCTGCCGGGCGGCTGAGCCGATCACGGGCCTGCGCCCGACCCGCCATCGTGGAGATGTTCGGGGAGACGTGCTCGAATGGCAGCGTCTCCCACGCAGGCGCAAAGGTGACATCGTCGAGGAAGAGCGCCAGGTCGTCGGCGAGGTCTCCGGCGTCACGCTCCCCCGGCACAACCACGAGGACAGTCCGCTCGATCTGACTGACCAGGCCGGCGATGGCGAAGGCTTGTCCGGCGTGAGCCACCGACCAAGTCCCATCGAGAGCAGGCAGAGGCACAGAGCGCCAGCCATCCAGGAGAGGTTGCAGCGGTGCATTCATGAAGCGCTCGGATGGTATACCCGAGCCGGTCAGAGCGATTCGAGCAGGCCCTCCGACTCGAACCATGCCATCAAGCGGGAGAGAGTGTCCTCGATGGAGCGATACGAGAGCCCGAGCTCCCTGGTGGCTCTCGAGCCGTCGTAGTGATGGCCGAACCTCATGACTCGAATCATCTCCCGGCAAAAGGGAAGCTCCTTGCCGAAGAGGCGGCCTATCGGCTCTGCGACGGCCACAAGCCCTGCGACAAGGCCACTCGGGACAAACCTCGGTTCGACCGGCCGTCCGGCCGCTTCTCCCGCCAGGAGCACAGCCTCCCGAACGGTGAGTGTGGAACCATTGAGGATGTAGCGCTCTCCTCTGGCCCCGGCCGTGGCTGCGAGAATGTGGCCGCGAGCACAGTCGTCGATGTCGACGATCGAGATCGTCGAATCGATCAATACCGGCAACCCGCCGTTCACCACATTGAGGACGATCCTCCCGGTTCCAGTGGCACGTCCCGGGCCCTGAACCGATGAGGGGTTGACCACTACGAAGTCGAGATCTCCTGCGCTTTCGTAGAGCTCCCTTTCCCCGAGGAACTTGGTTCGCTCATACTCGGACAGGAAGTAGCCGCGATGCGTCGTCTCCTCTGAAGCAGCCTCGCCGCGACGCTCGCCGATGGTCACTGCGGACGAAGTGTGGACGAGCCGGCCCACGCCCGCAGCCCGCGACGCCGCAACGACGTTCCGGACACCGGCGACATTGACCTTCTCCATCAGCGAGGAATCGCGGACACATAGCTCGTTGACGCCGGCGACGTGAAACACGAACTCACAATCGGCGACGAGCGGCCTCAGGGACCCGGGCTCCAGGACGTCGCCGGGGACCGCTCTGGCTCCGAGCGCGTCCGCGAGCATCGCCGACTCATGTGACCGGCTCAGCATTCTCACCTCATGGCCATCGGCGACCAGGTGCCGCACGAGCGCCTGACCGACGACTCCACTACCCCCGGTTACGGCAACCGTCATCGAGAAGAGGGGTTGGCGTTACTCGACGTCACTGTCGGCCTCATGAGGCTCCGCAGACGGCACGATGAACCGGTGGCCCTCTGAGTCGACCTCCACGCTGACCGCGGGGCCCTCGTCGTCCCGCACCGCGTACCAGAAGGCGGACAAGTAGCCCCATGCCGAGCCAACAGTCGCAATCACGGCCAAGAGCATCAGCCACTGGTCGAAGTACCAAGGGCCCCAAGTCTCAGGAAAGCGCAGGAAGGCCCAGAAAATCGCCGTGAACTGCGCCAATGCCTTCATCTTTCCCCATGTGGAGGGGCGGATGAGCCCGCCGCGCTCGGCAACCACGCCGCGAAGAGCCATGACAGCGAACTCCCGGAAGACGATTATGACCGCCGGCCATATGGACACCCGATCGATCGAGACGAGGGCGAACAAAGTCCCGGTCACGAGGATCTTGTCGGCGGTGGTGTCGAGGAAGGCACCGAGGGTCGTTCCACCTGTGGTTCTCCTGGCGACATACCCATCGAGGAAGTCCGTGAAGGCGGCGACCGCAAACAAAGCCGCTGCGATGCCAAGTGCGTTCTCGACCTGGTCCGACCGCGTGAAGGCCATGATCACCGGGACGAGCGCTATGCGGATCAGCGCCAGGAAGTCGGGTAATGAAATGCGGGTCTCCTCGGGGATCTCCTCGAAATAGTAACGAGGGGCCTCGATTGGCCCAGGCTGATCAGACCCAGTCGAGGGAGCGACCCACAGCCTGCTTCCATCGCCCGACGAGCCTGTCACGCTCGGCCTGACCCATGACCGGCTGCCACCGGGCCTCCTCGCTCCAAAGAGCCCGAAGCTCGTCCAGAGACGACCAGAAGCCAGTGGCCAGTCCGGCGGCATAGGCGGCTCCGAGCGCCGTGGTCTCTGTGACAACCGGGCGAACAACGTCGACTCCAAGGATGTCGGCCTGAAACTGCATCAGCAAAGAGTTCGCCGTCATCCCGCCATCAACCCTGAGCTCGGACAGGTTGACGCCGGAGTCGCTGACCATGGCATCGAGAACCTCTCTCGACTGGAAAGCGGTCGACTCGAGCGCGGCACGTGCGACGTGCCCTTTGTGGCTATATCTGGTCAGTCCGGTGATCACGCCCCGGGCGTCAGGCCGCCAATGCGGTGCGAACAGTCCCGAGAAGGCGGGCACGAAGTAGACGTCACCGTTGTCATCGACGGTTGCGGCCAACTCCTCGACTTCGTCGGAATTGGAGATGAGAGCGAGGTTGTCCCTGAGCCACTGCACCAAGGAGCCGGTCACCGCCACCGAGCCTTCGAGAGCATATGTCGGCTCCAGGCCGGATCCCGTGTAGGCAACGGTTGTCACCAGCCCGGCCTCCGATGCCACCGGAGCGCCTCCGGTGTTCAGGAGCATGAAGTTTCCCGTGCCGTAGGTGTTCTTGGCCTCGCCGGGCTCAAAGCAAACCTGGCCGAACAACGCCGCCTGCTGGTCGCCGAGAATCGCTGCCAACGTGGTCCCATCCAGCGGTCCGGTGCAAGGCGCGATCTCGCCGACGGCATCAACGATGCGTGGCAGCATCGCCGAGGGAACGCCCACCTGCTCGCACAGGTCACCATCCCAGGTACGGGTCGCCAGGTCCATCAGGAGAGTGCGCGAGGCATTGGTCGTGTCAGTCACATGCTCCCCGGTGAGCTTCCATGCCAGCCACGAGTCGACAGTGCCGAACAAGATCTCGCCCTGTTCGGCACGAGACCGCAAACCGAGCTCATCGAGAAGCCACCTCGCCTTGGGCCCGCTGAAATAGGTGGCGATCGGTAGCCCGGTGCGGGAGCGGAATCGGTCACGCCCGCCCTCGGACTCGAGTTGCTCACATATCTGCGCGGTCCGGGTGTCCTGCCAGACAATTGCATTGGCGACTGGATCGCCCGTAACCGCATCCCAAAGGAGAGTCGTCTCCCTCTGATTCGTTATCCCCACAGCGTGGAGGTCGGCAGCTGTGAGACCCGCAGCTTCGAGAGTGTTTTCGACGACCGTCACCGTCTTGTGCCAGATCTCCAACGGATCGTGCTCCACCCAGCCGGGAGAAGGGAATATCTGCTCATGCTCCTCCTGGGTCGCGGCCAGCACCGAGCCCTGGGCATCGAAGATCATGAATCGTGTCGACGTCGTCCCCTGATCCAACGCTCCGACGTATCCGGCCACGTCCCCTACGCCTCCGAGCCGAAGAGCGAAGCCATCTCCTGGGCTCTCGCCGGCTCTTCGGGCCACAACTCGACGACATCGGCGGCAGTCTCGATCATCAGTTCGACCTCGCCACGCTCGGATTTCGTGAAGGGCTTCAGCACAAACTCGGCCGGATCGACTGAGCCGGGAGGTCGTCCCACCCCGAATTTGAGGCGTGAGAATTCCTTCGTGCCAAGGGCCTTCTCCACCGACCTGATCCCATTGTGACCCCCGCTTCCGCCGGCGACTTGCAAGCGCAGTCTCCCGAACGGCAGATCGATGTCATCGTGGATCACGAGGATCTCTTCGGCTGTGATCTTGTAATACAGCGCTGCAGCTCGTACGGAGGCACCGGAATCGTTCATGTATCGGTTCGAAGCGAAGTAGAAGACCCGATCGTCGCCCCGGCCGGTCTTCGCAACCTGCCCGTTCACCTTCAACGGTGCGCGCCCCAGCTTCTCGCTCTTTCTCTCGAGAACACGGGTGAGCACCTCGAAGCCGACGTTGTGGCGCGTTCCCTCATAGTCGGATCCCGGGTTGCGCAGCCCGACGATCAGCTTCATCGCGAAGCGAGCCGCCCGCCTACTCGGCGGCAGCCTCTTCTTCGGATGCCTCTTCGGCGCCCTCTTCGCCTTCCTCGCCTTCCACAGCTTCGCCCTCTTCTCCCTCGGGAAGCTCCCCTTCGAGAAGAAGGTCCTCCTCGGGCTCGGGCTCTTCGATCTCAGCGGCAGGAACGGTCACGGACATGACCACGGCCTCGGGATCTTCGGTGTACTCGACGCCTTCCAGGTCGGGAAGGTCTGCGATTCGGAGCGACTCGTTCAACTCCACTTCGGAGACATCCAGCTCGATGAAGTCCGGAATCGTGGTCGGAAGTGTCAGGACCTCCACCGTGGTACGGCGTGGAGAGAACACTCCACCTTCACGCACACCGACGGGGGTGCCTTCAAAGTGGATGTTCACCTCGACTCGCAGCTTCTCCTCCAGCGAGATCGCCACGAAGTCGACATGCCGATACTCGTTTCGGAAAGGGTGCTTGTCGATGGCGCGGGCCATTGTGAGGACAGGCTTCTCGCCGTCGATTTCGAGGTTGATGAGAGCGTTGGCGCCGGCTTCGGTGTGAAGGGCGACACGCAGATCGTGCGAATCGACGGAGATCGGGCGCGACTCGATGTCGTGGCCGTAGACCACGGCGGGCACGTTTCCGTCGCGCCTGATGCGACGCGACTCCCGGGATCCGGGTGCACGACCCGCTTGAGCGCGCAAGGTGACTTGCGACATTGAAAAGACTCCTTGGACGTGAAGGGTGAGACCTAATTATGGCCCCGCTTCCATAGTTTTGCCAGACGAAGGCTCAGATCACGCAGCAGATGCGATCTCGGCCACGAATCTGGTGGTGCCCGCTGCGAGCCGATCGACCATCGACTCGAGATCCCAGCCACCGCCCTTGAATCCGTGGTTCGCGCCTTCGAGGATCTCAACCCGAGCATTGGGAAGAGGTCGGATGTGGCGGTCGAAGAGCTCCATCCGGCTGAGGGGGTCCCGAGTGCCCTGAAAAAAGAGCATCGGCTGGGCGACGTCCGGAAAGTGAGCCACGCGCAGCTTCTCGGGCTTGCCCGGCGGATGCAGCGGGTATGAGTAGAGAATCAGTCCATCACATGGATACCCCTCCGCGGCGAGGTAGGTGCCCATCCTTCCGCCCATCGAGCGGCCGGCAAGGAACACACGTTTGACATCCTGTTTGAAGCTCTCGGCCGCAGCCTGGTGGCATTCGACGAGTCGTTCTGTTCGGTCCGGGCGCTTCGATCCACGTTCTGTGTATGGGTAGTTGAACGTCATGACCGTGTGACCGGATGCGGCTAGAGCCGATCGCAACGTCACGATGGTGACGTGCTCTTGGTTGGTGCCGGCCCCGTGTGCGAGGAGAATCCCGTTCTCGCCCTCCCCATCGAGGATCCCGGTGACCTCATCGCCGTTCCACTTGATCTTGATCTTCCTCGCCATCGGATGTCCGAGCCCTCAGCCTCGGGTCAGGCTCAGATAGCTGTCATCGTCTCCGTCGCCCAGAGCCTCGCGGACCGACACGACCATGCCAATCAGCGGAACTGCGAGGAATGCTCCAAAGAGCCCGAAAGCCAGTCCTCCCGCGGCCACACCGAGAAGGATCACGAGCGGGTGGAGCCTGAGGGTCTTTCCGAACACGAGAGGCATCACCACATCCCCCTCGAATTGCTGGACTGCGATCACAACGCCGAGGATTATCAGGCCATCCACCCAACCACCGTTGACAAAGGCGACAGCGACGGCAACGAGACCGGATAGGAACGCTCCGATCAGGGGAAAGAACGCCCCAAAGAAAACCAAGGTCGCCAGGGGAAGCACGAGGGGAACGCCAACGACGAGGAGCCCGATGGCGATGACGACCGCATCGAAGAGGCCCACGAGGGCAATGCCCCCCATGTACTGGGACAGCGTTCGCCAGCCGACTCTAACCCCCGTCTCGACCTGCCGGGAGCGATCATCGGGAAGACGCTCGAGCAACTTGGAGAGCATCGAGCGCCCGTCCTTGAGCACGAAGAACGTAGCGATCACAGCGAGGAACAAGCCGCTGAAGAACTCCGCCACCGCCGTGGCGCCGCCGAGGATCGACTGGCTCTCGACGTTGCGCAACTGTTCGAGACTCGATTCGAGGAAGCTGTCGATTTGCTCTTCGGAGAGGTCAAGTGGGCCGTCGATGAGCCATCCCTTGAGATCCTCCCACGCGGTCGTCACGTCGCTGCTCAGCGAGTCGAAGTTCGAAGCGATCTGGGGCACCAGCAGAGCGATGCCCCCGAAGAGCAGGGCCACGGCGAGAATCATGGTCGTCAAGCTGGCAAGCATCGGAGGCCAGTTGGCCTTGTCGACCAGCCACCTGACAGGTGACCAGAGAACCGAGGCGAGGAATAGGGCGAGGATCACAGCGATCGCGACGACACTGACCGATTTGAGGAGCTGGAAAGCGAAGTAGACGACGACACCGATTGCTATCAGTCGCCAGCTGGCGTCACCCCACTTGACCAGCCAGTGGGGAAGTCCGGATCGGCTTGCAGGTTCAGCCACTTGCGCGTGCTCGGTCGGCCAGATCTGTGTGAAGGACAGCCATGGTTGATCAACATACCCGGCTTCGCCTCTGGGAAACGACCTAGCCAATGGGGTTTACGCGACCGTTGTGTTAGGTATAGAGATCACGAAGACCCATGCCAGAGCAAATCGTTGAACTAAAGAGGCGCGGAGAGTCGTTCACCCGGGTCGGTATTCCGATCTGCAAAGGCCCTGCCACCTACAGGTTGATGCTCACCTGGCCCGAGGAGCGAGAAGGGCGCGTCATCGAGATACCCCACGATGAGATCGCTTCGATCGCGACCGCCAAGGAGCGACCCCGGGGCAAAGAGCCCGCACCCGCAAACTCCTGAATCTGGGCAAGCCCTGCGTTTGTCCCCCCTTCGGTTACCGTCGGCGCATGGAGTTGTTCGTCCACGATTCGCCCGCCGACGTTGCGGCCCGCACCGCTTCTCTGATCGCTGAGTCAATCGCCGACAAGTCGGGTCCGTTCTCACTCGGCCTTGCCGGCGGCTCCAGCCCCAAGCCGACTTACGACAGGCTGCGAGAGATTGATGTTGCGTGGCAAGGGGTGCACGCATGGCTGGGCGACGAACGTTGGGTACCCCACGATTCGGACCGATCCAACGGGAGAATGGCGAGCGACAGTCTCTTCTCGCACGTTTCTGCGTCGCTGGTGCGACCCGACTACGGCGACGATCCTGAGGCTGCGGCATCCGCCTACGAACAGGAGCTTGGCGAGATCGAGGCCATGGCCGGCCGCCACGACATCGTCATCCTGGGACTCGGCGACGATGGTCACACAGCTTCGCTGTTTCCTGGCTCGGCGGCTCTCGCCGAGTCCGACAGAAGATATGTGGCGAACCGCATTCCCGAGACAGGTGAGATTCGGCTGACGGCCACCTATCCGCTTCTTCACGAGGCCGCCCGGGTGATCTTCATCGTGACGGGCCGATCGAAGGCTGAAGCTCTCGAAGCCAGCCTCGCCGGTGAGACACCAGCCGGGAAGGTGGGGCAAGGAAGGGCGACCGTCGAATGGCACGTGGACCGCGACGCCGCTTCGTTGCTCTCCTGATAGCCCTCGCCCTGGCGGGCGTCGCTTGCGACTCTCCCGACACGGCGAGCACCACGGAAGGCACAACGCCAACTACGACAACTTCGACTTCGGACCCGAGCACCACATCGACGGTGATCACTTCCACCACGTCGACCACCACGAATCCGGAGCCGGCGCCTCCTCCAGCTGAGTCGCCCAATGGTGCCGAGGTGCTCGTTCCCGCCGGCGACGGCCCCTTTCCTGCCGTCGTACTCGTGCACGGTGGTGGCTGGATCGTCGGTGACCCCAGCTCGATGGCATCGCTCGCCCTCCACCTGACCGACGCAGGATTCCTCACGGTGAACACGCCGTATCAGCTGTCCCTTCGCTCCCCCGGGTTCCCCGGTGCAGTGGAGGATGTGAGCTGTGCTGTTGCCTTTGCGGCGAACCACCCCGAATCGTCCGGCGATGTCACAGTCGTCGGCCACTCCGCCGGAGCTCACATAGGAGCGCTGGTCGCCCTGGACGCTTCGCCGTATGACGATGAATGCGAAGTCGCCGACGCCGGCGCCCCGGCCCGATTCGTTGGGCTGGCCGGCCCCTACGACGTCGACCGCCTTGGGCCCTTCGTCTTCCCCTTCTTCGGTGTGGAGCCACAGGAGAACCCGGGGATTTGGGAAGCGGGCAATCCGCTCCAGCTGGTCGGTGTCAACCCGGGCATCGAGGTCTTGTTGATCCACGGTGATGAGGACGAGGTGGTGCCCGCCGACTTCTCTGAGGAGTTCGCCGAAGCCCTCGCGGTTGGCGGAGTCGACGTGACTTTGGAGATCCTGGAGGGTGTCGACCATCCGGGAGCGAGATCTCCGTCGATCGTTGGAGAACTGATCGTAGGTTGGATCGGAGGCTGAGTTCTCCGATCAGATCCGGGTGATGTCTCTCGGAGCCAGCCTCGGGCCGTACTTGGGAGCATGGCCCAGGAAGTGCAGGAGCCGCGTCACCCTCCCCCTCTGCGGCCGGAACTCCTCGAGCAGCTCCATCATCTGGTCATCGGTTCCCCGCGGCTTGCCTGTCAGGTGATAAACGACGATGTTCTTCAGGTGGAAATCGCCCACCTCGACCTGGTCGGGATCTCCATGGCTGGCTTGGAGTGTCTTGGCGACAGTCCAGGCTCCGACGCCGGGAATGGCGTTCAGAGGCTCGACGCATTCTTCGGAGCTCAAACCGGCCAGCGCCTCGATCTTCGCTGCTCTCTCCGCAGCTCTCCTCAGGGTGTCGGCCCGCTTCTTCTCGAGGTGAAGCTCGTGGAAACGCCAGTAAGGAGCAGATGCGAGGCGCTCCGGGTCCGGAGGTAGCCGTAGGGAAGGCTCCGGCCCCGGCGCTGGATCGGAGAACGCGCGCATGAGGCCATGCAAAGCCTTGTCCGCCTCCCGTCTCGTCACCTTCTGGCCAACGATCGCTTCGAGCAGATGGGGGAAGATTTGACCGGTGGCGCCAAATCGGACCCCGGGGTTGCGTCTCTGCAGTTCAGAGATCTTCGGATGATCCGTCTCGACTCGACCTCTGTCTGCAAGACCGGAGATTGCCTCCAGCCTTTCCAGGAGGTTCTCCCCTCCAGGACCCCAAGCCCGCCCTTCGAGCAGGTCTGCAGTTCTCGTGATCCGCAGCGACGCCGGGCCATCGTCGGTGCGCGATGCAAACCACCAACCGTCCGGCCGAAAAGAGCCGAATAGGGGACGAAGTGTCCTGCGCAGATCGAGCGGCGCGTCGATCCTGAGCTCACGGCGTAGCACTTTGCCATGATGTCACATGACAGTGACGAGTTGCCCGGCATAGAGCCGGACCCCGATATGTTTGACACCATGCGACCCAACACGGAGGACTGATGGCATCTGTAGCAATCGTTGGCGACGGGCCCGGCGGGCTCTCGGCAGCCCTCTTCCTGGCCAAGAACAAACAGCGGGTCACGGTCTATGGCCAAAACGAGACAGCAATGCACTTCGCCTTCCTGTACAACTACCTCGGCATCCCTGCAATCTCAGGCAGCGACTTCCAGGAGATAGCCAGAAAACAGGTCGAAGAGTTCGGAGCCGAGTTTCGGATGGAGCAAGTCACTGCGGTCTCAGTCGCCAACCGGTTCTCGATCTCGACTGACAGCGGCAGCTTCAACTCCGACTACTTGATCCTCTCCGAGGGCAAGAACCCGGAATTGGCGCGAAGCCTCGACCTCAAGCAGAGCCTCGACGGCGTCATCGAGGTGGACCGGCAGTTCAGGTCTTCACGAGAGGGTGTGTACGTCATCGGGCGCTCGGCGCGACCACACCGCAGCCAGGCGATAATCTCTGCCGGCGCAGGCGCAACGGCCGCTCTCGACATCCTCGCCCGTGAAGAAGGCAAGGACTTTCAGGACTGGGACACCCCGCCCAAATAGGCAGCGTCACCGAGCCCTTGAACTCAGTCCTCCTGGCGCGGCGAGCCGATGAAGGCTCTCCAGCCATCCCGGACCCGCTCCACGCCGCGACGCGCTGCACCGAAAATCGCCCTCATCACCAGGATGCCGGCCACGAGCAGGACGACGACTGCGATGACCGCCACCACGGGGTACTCCACCGCAAAGAACACGACCACGGCCACGATCCCGTCTTCGGCAATGCTCACCAGGGCGTTGCTCACGGGCTCCGGCGATGTGTTGACCGCGAGACGAGTTGTGGACTTGGTCGCGTGTGAGGTGAGTGCCAGCCCGGCGGACCCAACGCCCGCCAGGGCCTGACTGAGCCCGCTGGCGTCACCGACGAGAATGAGACCCAGAACCGCCGCGCCCAGCGGGCGGACCGCCGTGTGGATTGCGTCCCACACGTTGTCGACATAGGGGATCTTGTCTGCGACGAACTCCATCAAGTACATGATGAGGGCCACGATCAGAACGTCAGTCCTCTGCAGCACCTCGGGTATCTCGAGATCGCCCAATCCGAGGCGGCCATAGATGTTCAGCAGGGCGACCACGCCGTAGAGATTGATGCCGGATGCCCAGCCGGCTCCCGCGATCAGCCCGGCGATTGGATCCATCAGTTCACCTGACCAGCCGGTGTTCGATCACAGGCCTTTGGGATGCCACACGGTCTTCGTTTCGGTGAAAGCCGCGATGCGGTAGGGGCTTTGCCCTGTTCCATCTGGGGCAACCACTCGCTTGACATTGTGGACCGCGCCTTCCTGGACGCGCGTCAGCTGGTTGGGTGTCGCGCCACCGGCGTCAACGGCGTTGACGTCCATGTGATCGGCAAGGAAGGGGATGAGATCGTCCTTGCTGCCGGTGAGAAGATTCACGACTCCTGCCGGCACGTCTGAGGAGTCCAATACTTCAGAGAACGTTATGGCCGGCATTGGAACCGACTCCGAAGCCAACACGACAGTGGTGTTACCCGGTACGAGGACGGGAGCGAGCCGGGAGACGAGACCGAGGAGGGCAGGCTCCTCGGGAGCGATCACGCCAACGACTCCTGTGGGCTCCGGGGCTGAGATGTTGAAGAACGGTCCGGACACTGGATTCAGGTTGCCGTAGATCTGTGCGAATTTGTCCGCCCAACCTGCGTACCAGACCAGGCGGTCGACGGCCTGACCCACTTCCTTCTTGGCTGCCGCGCTGGTGGACCCCGACGCCGTCAACTGCTCGACGAACGTGCCGGCCCGGTCCTCGAGAGTCTCGGCAATCCTGTAGAGAATCTGGCCTCTGTTGTACCCCGAGCGTCCGGCCCAACCCGAGACGGCTCCCCGAGCGGTCCGCACCGCGTCGCGTAGGTCCTTTCGGCTGGCCGACGCCACTCTGGCGAGGACTTCGCCGTCTTTGTTCAGTGCCGGATAGCTACGACCCGACTCCGACCGGGGGAACTTCCCTCCGATATAGAGCTTGTAGGTCTTCTTGACGTCGAGGCGACTCACGACTCACTCCACTTGAGGTAGGGAAGAAGCCCGTGCCTACCTCCCTCGCGGCCGAAACCGGACTCCTTGTAGCCCCCGAACGGAGATGCCGGGTCGAACTTGTTGTACGTGTTGGCCCAGACGACCCCGGCCTTCATTTGATCGGCCATCCACAGGATCCTCGACCCCTTGGAAGTCCACACCCCGGCGGAGAGCCCATACGGAGTGTTGTTTGCCTTCTCCACGGCTTCCTCGGGCGTCCGGAACGAGAGAATCGAGAGCACTGGCCCGAAGATCTCCTCTTGGGCGATGCGATGCGACTGGGCAACGTTGGTGAACAAGGTGGGCTTGAAGAAGAAGCCTCGATCCGGGAGCACGCAGTCGGGCTGGAACATCTCAGCCCCTTCCGACTGCCCCGACTCCACCAACTCGTTGATCTTGTCGAGCTGGGCGCGGCTGTTGATCGCCCCCACGTCGGTGTTCTTGTCGAGCGGATCCCCGACCCGCAGGGTTGCCAGCCTCCGCTTCAGCTTGTCGACGAACCGATCGTGGATGTTCTCCTGCACGAGGAGACGGGAACCGGCGCAGCACACGTGGCCCTGATTGAAGAAGATGCCGTTGATCACGCCTTCGATAGCTTGATCGAGCGGAGCATCCTCGAAGATCACATGGGCAGCTTTACCACCCAGCTCCAACGTCAGCTTCTTGTCGGTCCCGGCCAGTTGAGACTGGATCAGTTTTCCAACGGCGGTTGACCCGGTGAAGGCGACCTTGTCGACGTCTTCATGGGAGACGACGGCCGCTCCGGTCTTCCCTGCCCCGGTGACCACGTTGAGGACACCTGGCGGCAGCCCCGCTTCGGTAGCGATCGATGCGAGGAGAAGAGCAGTCAGCGGAGTCGTCTCGGCAGGTTTGAGCACCACGGTGTTGCCGGCAGCGAGAGCAGGGGCGACCTTCCAGGCAAGCATGAGCATCGGGAAGTTCCAGGGAATCACCTGCCCCGCGACACCCAGGGACTCCGGCCGGATCCCCGGAAATGCGTATTCGAGCTTGTCAGCCCACCCTGCGTAGTAGAAGAAGTGGCCGGCCACCAGAGGGATGTCGACGTCGCGGGCCTCCTTGATCGGCTTGCCGCCATCCAACGTCTCGAGCACAGCCAGCTCGCGACCCCGCTCCTGAATCATTCGAGCGATCCGGAAAATGTGCTTTGCCCGTTCCGCGCCCGGCATCGGCCCCCACACCTCTGTGTGGGCGCGGCGTGCCGCTGAGACTGCGGCGTCGACGTCGGCCTCCCCTGCCTCAGCCACCTCGGCGATGGTCTCTTCGGTGGCCGGGTTGATCGAGGGGAAGTAGCTCTTCGACTTGGGCTTGACGAACTCGCCATCGATGAACAGCCCGTACTTGTCCTCGAGGTCGAGGATGTCGGTCGCTTCGCGACTCGTCGCGTATTCCCACTCCAGAGGTGCGGTCGACGGCTTGGTTATCTCGGCTGTCATCTGCTGCGCTCAGTCCTTCGTGAAGTAGTCGGCCGACCAGTATCTGCCGGTCTTGACCCATCTGATCTGCATCAGCACATCATTGAGAAGGGACGATGCCCCGAATCGAAACCAATCTGGCGTCATCCATGGGGTGCCCAGGGTCTCATTCAGCACTACGAGGTATTTCATTGCATCTTTCGAGGTGCGGATTCCGCCGGCAGGCTTCATCCCGACCATCACCCCCGTAGCTTCGAAGAAGTCCCTGATCGCCTCGAGCATGATCAGCGTGACGGGCAGCGTTGCGGCCGGCTGGATCTTGCCGGTCGAAGTCTTGATGAAGTCGGCGCCGGCCGCCATCGCCAGCATGGAGGCCCTACGGACGTTGTCCAAGTTGCCCAGCTCCCCCGTTTCCAGAATCACTTTCAGGTGTGCCTCACCAGAGGCGTCCTTGACCCTTCGGATCTCATCAAAGACCTTGAAGTACTCCCCGGCGAGGAACGCGCCCCGGTCTATCACCATGTCGACCTCGTCGGCCCCCTCGTTGACGACCCGGCTCGTCTCCTCCACCTTGAGGTCGGTGTCGGCGAGCCCGCTGGGGAAGTAGGTGGCCACACTGGCGACTTTCACCGATGTCCCCTCGGTTGCCTGGACCGCGTACTTCACCATGTTGGGGTAGACACAAACCGCAGCCGTGGACGGCACGTCAGGGTCGAGTGGATCGGGTCGGATCGCCTTTGCGGACATCTGGGCCACCTTGCCCGCCGTGTCCTGGCCTTCGAGTGTCGTGAGATCCATCATCCGGATCATCATCATCAGGGCGTCGAGCTTCGACTCCCTCTTGATCGACCGTGTCGACAGAGCGGCAACCCGCTCTGCTGCACCCACGTCATCGACAGAGGGGACGCCTCCGAGGAAGGAGCGCAACGTCGGAGTCGTTATCCGATCGGGCAGAATCGAGCTTCGCTGGGATGCGAGTGTCACGCCGCCAATCCTATCGCCCCGACGGGATTGGCCGGAAAGGACTCAGGCGGCTGGGCCGGATACCAGCCGATGCACGATTGTCTGATCGATCGTCATATCCATGACGAAGCCGGCCATCTCACCGGTCTCCTCGTCCGGGAAGTTCACATCCATGCCGATGGTGCTCCGGGCGTTCACCTCGAACGATCGAGTGAGCCCGGCCTCGGCATCGAAGAGAGTTGTCGACTCGGAGCCTGTGTCCTTGAAGGACATCAGGAACCTGAGGTTCTCCACGATCGCATCCAACTCTGCCTGCTCCTCATCCGTCGGGTCTTCAGGCATGAACCCGGTGAAGAAGCCGATCAAGAACTGGCCCAGGTCGAATTCGAAGTCATCTATCGCAGTGTCACTCTCGATGACGAACACGTCGAAGCCATCGATTGTGTCCGTGCCGGTGACCGTGCTGTTGATGGATGTGGTGATGGGATCCTCACCCAAACCCGGTGTGTCGAAGCTCGATGACCACGAGTCTCCGACGGTCACTTCTTCGTCGGCGAACGGAGGCCCGAAGAATTGGCCGAGCTCGGTGCCCGGCATCGCTCCGAAGTCGCCCATCCCGCCGAACATCCCTGTGAAAGGATCCTCGAGATCGGGCTCGTCCTGCACGAGGTTCCCTTGTTCGTCGACGACAACGGTCATCGAGACGGGCTCCATCTCCGCAAAGCCCGGGATCTCCTCATCGTCGATCGGCTCGCCGTCGACGGTGCCATTTGCCGTCACGTCGGTGATGTCACTCGTGATGGTCACCTCATAGGTGCCGGCTTCGGGCCCATCTGCGATGTCGAAAGTGAACGTTCCGCTCGCCTGCAGGCTGACGGAAGCCTCGCCGGGGAGCTCCTCACCCTCCTCTTCCACGAATCCGGCGCCCTCGCCTTCGGCGGTGAGATCGAACTGCTGTGTGATCTCGACCTCGTAGACGAAGCTGTCACCAGCCGCCAACGAGTACGCGAGGAGCTGTTCCTCGGGGGTCTCTAGTGCAGCTGTGGTCGTCGTCGACCCTTCGGTCGTCGAAGTCGTCGTGCTTTCGGTGGAGACGCCACCACAGGCGGCGACGACGAGTGAGAGGACGGCGAAGAGGGCAAGATTTCTAAAACGCATACCGAGACGTTATCGGCACTTGCCTCCTATTCATTTAGACCTACGTGGCCTGCCCGGCTTTGGAGACTGCGCAGCCAACCGCAGAGTGGCTGGGGACGCCGGTTAGCCTCCATCTCCATGAGCCGAAAGATCCTCGTTGCCGTGGGTTGGCCTTATGCGAGCGGGCCCCGACATCTCGGTCACCTGGCCGGGGCGTACTTGCCTGCTGACATCTTCGCCCGGTACCACCGCACCGCGGGGAACGACGTACTAATGGTTTCTGGCAGTGACGTACATGGGACACCGATAACGGTTCGGGCCGACGAGGAGGGTGTCGAACCACAGGTCATAGTCGACCGCTATCACGCGGAGTTCCTCGAGACCTGGGAGCGCCTCGATATCACGTGGGACTTGTACACGTCCACCGGAACCGAGAACCACGCCGCGGTCACTCAGGACATGTTCCTGCGTCTGCTCGAAAACGGCTTTCTGGAGATCCGAACATCAAGTCAGTTCTATGACGAGGAGGCCGAGCGCTTCCTCCCCGACCGTTACGTGCAGGGAACGTGCCCCCACTGCGGGTTCGAGGGGGCGCGTGGTGATCAATGCGACAACTGCGGGCGAACGCTCGACCCCACGGACCTCAAAGACCCGAAGAGCACTCTCACCGGGAGCACACCCGCGCAACGCGATACCGACCACTACTTCCTCCTTCTGTCCAAGCTCGAGCAGCCATTGCGGGAGTGGCTGGAAGGCAAAGAGGGTTGGCGCAAGCACGTAAAGAACTGGGCCCTCGGGATGATCGAAGAAGGTCTCCCCGACCGATCCATCACAAGAGACATCAACTGGGGCGTCGAGCTCCCGGTCGACGACCTCGGTCCGGGCAAGCGGATCTATGTCTGGTTCGATGCTGTCATTGGATATCTGTCGGCGTCGAAGGAATGGGCGCAGATCCAGGGTCAGCCGGACGCGTGGGAGAGATGGTGGACCGATCCGTCGGCCGAGTCGTACTACATCGTGGGCAAGGACAACATCCCATTTCACACCGTCATCTGGCCGGCGATGTTGATGGGCTATGGGGGCCTGAACCTGCCAACGGACGTCCCCGCCAATCAATACGTGACTTTCGGATCGGAGAAAGCATCAGCAAGCCGCGGCATCGGACGCTCGATCGGCTGGTACCTGGACCGCCTCCAACGCGATGCTCTGCGCTACGCGTTGGCCTCGGTACTGCCCGAACAGAACGACACCGACCTGAGCGACGCTGAGCTGATCCGAAGAGTGAACGAGGAGTTGGTGGCCACGTGGGGCAACCTGGTCAACCGGGTGTTGACGATGGCGAGTCGTAACTTCGATGGTGCTGTCCCCCCGCGGGGCAATCTGGAGACGACCGATCGCAATCTGCTCGACGGGATCGACGAATCACTCGAGGCAGTGGCGCGGTCGATCGAGGGAGTCGAGCTACGGGCCGCCCTTCGCACCGCAATGCAGGCCGCTACCGATGTGAACGCATACCTGAACTCTCAAGAGCCGTGGAAGGCAATGGACAACAACGCCGACCGGGCCGGGACGATCCTGTGGACATCGATTCAGGCGATCAGTGGGATTCGGGTGGCCCTGTCGCCCTATCTGCCCGACACAACCGTCGCCCTGGGCCAGGTCTTGGGTCTTCCGGACGCGCCGGAGAGATGGGCTCGACCCGAGGTCGCTGCGCGTAGACCCCTCGGGGATGTCAA
>QQVI01000351.1:0-11753 GCA_003388545.1 Actinomycetota bacterium | reverse complement strand
GGCGCCCGACGTCCTCGAGGACTGACGTTGTTGCGGTTTTCGCTCAATCCCATTCACGCAACGCCCGTGTCGTCGTATCGTTGGCGGATATGAGGCGTATCTCCAGAATCGTCGTGGGCTCGATGCTCCTGGTCGCGGGGTTGGCCATGCTCATCCTGCCCGGGCCAGGGCTGATCACGATTTTCGCCGGCCTATCGGTTCTGGCCACTGAGTTCATGTGGGCGTCAGGAATCGTCGATTGGGCACGAGAGAAGGCCGCCCTCCAAAGAGGAGAACGGCCTTCGCACTCTGACGATGGTGGTCAGACGGGGTAGACCCCCATGTCCTTGGCCTTGTCCGTCTTCCAGAAGATAACGGCGATCTCATCAATCAGGTCGATGAGTTTCTGACCTTCAGCCGGGTCGGCCGACTTCTTGGCGTCACCGGCCTGATGGATCGCCCGCCAGAAGAGATCATCCAAATCGGGGAACTCCGATCGATGATCCGCCGTGAAGAAGTCCGCCCAGAGCACCATGAGGTGGTGCTTGACGAGCTCGGCGCGCTCCTCCTTGAGCTGGAGGGCCCTGGCTCGAAAAACCTCGTCGTCTGAGTCCTGGTACTTCTTGGCGATCTTCAGGACCGAGAGGGCTTCGATCTTGGCCTGGGCCGGGTCATATACCCCGCAGTACAGGTCGCAGTGTGCATGTGCAATTGTCACTTGGCGCAAGGCTTCTCCTTTGAAATGGTGCACATCTGACCATACTCCTTACCCGGATATGGCGATGCAGCGATTCAGTGTGAGGGAGGAGTCCATGACTCCAACCCTTGTCCCTGGGGACGAGTTCGTGGTTTCAGATACCCGAGAGCCTCGACGTGGAAACATCGTCGCCCTCATCCATCCCAAACGAGACGGGTTCTGGTTGGTGAAGCGCCTCAAAGCCGTGGAGGGTGACACGGTGGTCACAGACAAAGGCCTCCGCACGCTCGAGGCGACCGAGGCGTGGGTGGTGTCCGACAACAACCAGGCCACCGGTGCACAGGACTCGAGAGACTTCGGAGTCGTCGACGTCTCGACCCTGAGACCAGTTGTCACTGAGCTCGACGAGGACTCGTTTCTCGAAGGTGTTCACCTGCTCTGCGAGGAAGACCATGCACTCGACAGGGCGATTCAGGAGTTCGGTGTTCCCGAATTCTGGCGACGGCCCCCGGGCTTCGAAACCCTCGTATTGCTCATCCTCGAGCAACAGGTCTCGCTGGAGTCGGGCGCGGCCGTGTTCCTGCGATTTCGCGACCTCGTAGGTTCCATCACGCCGTCCACTGTCGGCTCACGCACACCTGCAGACCTGAGAGAAGTCGGGCTCACGCGTCAGAAATCCGAATACATCGTCGGTCTGGCGAAAGCAATCGAGGACGGAGAGCTACACCTCGACTCTCTTTCCAGCCTTCCCGCCGATGAGGCGTCGGAGAAGCTCCAGACAATTCGGGGGATCGGCCGATGGACGGCCGAGGCATACCTGCTTTCGGCCGAAGGGCGGCCGGACGTCTTCCCGGCCACCGACCGCGCTCTGTTGGTCGGTGCGGGAGAGGTGCTCGCAATGTCAGATACGCCGGACCCCGAGGAGTTGGAGATCCTCGCAGAGCCCTGGCGCCCGATACGAGCAATAGCTGCTCGCATCATTTGGCATGCCTATTTGGCGAGGCGCGGTCGGGTCGAACCTGACCACCAAACGTGACTTGTGCACGACCCGAGCGATTCGGCGTAGGCTGTTGACCATGACCGAGTTCATCGTCCACATGGAGAACCGACCCGGTCGGCTGGCGGCCCTCGCAGAGGCCCTTGCGGCATTCGATGTGAACATCGAGGCTCTCACCGCCTACGGCCACGATGGTGACAGCTCGGTCAGGCTCATCGTGGACGATGCGGCAACCACACGGCGAGTCCTCGAAGAGGCCGCCCTGAGTTGCGAGGAGCGTCAAGTCCTGTCCGTCGTCCTGCCCCATCGTCCCGGGGAGCTCGCCAACATGACCCGGCTTCTCGCCGATGCCAACATCAACATCGAGGCGATATACGTGCTTCGATCGACGGCTGACGGGATCGAGTTTGCCCTGTCTGTCGATCAGCCGGAAACTGCCCTACCCCACCTTCAGGTCACCGGCGGGATCAAGGTCGGCTAGTCCCCGTCTATGGACGAAATCCAAACTTGTCTGCGCTGCGATGGGGAGCTCGAGCATGGTGCGATCGTGGGACAAAGCATTTTCATCAACTGGCTTCCGGAGGGTGAGGAAGAGGGCCTGACGATGCTTGGTGGAGAGCACTTGGCGAGGGGCACAGCCAACCGCGGCCCGCGCATCCGTGCGGCCCGCTGCCAGTCCTGTGGCCTCGGTTTCTTCGAGAGCGGCAATCGGGCACCCGCCTGAGCCCCGTCGCGTTCCGCGCTCCAAGCAGAGGACACGGGCGAGCCGTGAGAAAAGAGGCCGGGTGCACACCCGGCCTCTTCATTGTCTTCCTTCACTCGCCGCTATGAGTCCTGGATCAATTCCCCGTTGACCTCGACCGCGATCTGACCAGAGTTCATCGTGTCGTAGTAGAAGACATGACTGACCTGGTTGGTCGCGCCCAGGATGAACACGATCGTCGCTCGGCCGTCTTCCAACCCGATGAA
Organism: Actinomycetota bacterium; assembly: GCA_003388545.1. GTDB lineage: Bacteria > Actinomycetota > Acidimicrobiia > Spongiisociales > ZC4RG35 > MA-ANB-1. The sequence goes on along the minus strand of QQVI01000351.1, from coordinate 9,111 downwards.
CTCGAAGTGACCCGACACCTTCAACTCGGTCTGCGTGAAATCGCGAATATCCGCAATCTCACCATCCCCCCGGAACAGGCCGACCCGGATCTGGTCGGGTCCCTGTGGGGAGTATGAGTCGTAGTCGAAGTCGTCGAGTGCCTCTGACTGGCAGTCTGAGGCCTCCGCGGGGTTCGACAGCTCCGAACCCGCTTCGAGGGCGAGCTTGCCGTCGTAATAGCGCTGGCCTTCTTCCATGAATGCGTCGTTGACCTTCCCGTAGCCCTGCCCCTCGGGACGAACGACCGTGAAACGGGAGATGAACTCCGCCGGCCTCGGGTTGTCGCCAAACATCCCGAATGGGTTCGGGTGCTTGTCATACATGAACCCGTAGGCACACCTGTAACCCTCTCGATCACCGGGCACCCACCATGCATGGTCGTGGTTGCCGGGTTGTGCCTCGGAGTACAGATATGGCATCCCGTGAGCGATGTAGTCGAACGAGGCGATCAGGCGGCTACCACCATCATTGAGCTCACATGTGACATCCTCGGTGTCGATGCAGGCGATCGTGATTCGGTAGGACTCGTTTGTATTGAAACCCGAGATGTCCTGGGCGAGTGTCGCGGGGATCTCCAGCTCACCATTGAAATCGGGGGCCCCGTCGATCTCGGGGCCTGGCGCGGCCACGGGCGGGGTTGGGTTAGGGCTCTTGGAGACTCTCTTACAGACCGGGTTGTCCAACCTGTGGTCACATCTACCTCTGGTGACTTCGCCGTCTCGGCCGCCCAGAGCGGTCATGGGCAGCAAAGCAACCAGAACCACCGTGAGCGTCAGGGCAAGCGATTTTCCACGTGCAGATCTCACTTGGTTTCCTTTCCTGGGGACTTGGTCCGGCGAACCTAGGGTCGATGCGATCCCTAGGCAGAATCACGTGTGGCGCAACGTTCATTGCCTCTTTTTCTGCATTTTCGCGGCCTTTTCATTGCCTTTTCGCGACCTCGGGCCTTGATCGTGCGCTCGGCTCTCAGGCTCGGACAGCCGCCCGGCCAGATTGGCTCGAGGATTGATGTGGCATAAACCGAGCCACAGATACCATGCGCGCGATGCGCAGATCCATAGCTGTTCTGACCGCGCTCGGACTCACTCTCTCAGCCTGCTCAGGGTCCACTGCGGAGGAAACAACGACTACGTCCTCGACGACGACAACGACCACGACGATCCAGGAGACAACGACCACCTCGCCAACGACGACAGTCGATGATCGGGAGACGTCGCCTGTCAACGGGCTGCCGGTAGACGATCCCGAGCTGCTGAACCGCAGGGTTCTCGCCGTCAAGATCGACAACCACCCCAACGCCCGACCCCAGTCGGGGCTCAACGAGGCAGATGTGGTCATGGAGGTCTTGGTCGAAGGGGTGACCAGATTCATATCCCTCTGGCTGCAGAGCGACTCGGACTATCTGGGCCCCATGCGATCGGGACGACCCACCGACGCCTCACTGCTTCCCGCATTTGGAGAGCCTTCATTCGCGATATCGGGCGCTCAGGCCTGGGTCCAGTCCCTGATCCGGAGCAAAGACATCCATCTCATCGGTGAAGTTCGCCCCGCTACGTTCCGCGTCAGTTGGCGGAGCGCTCCACACAACCTCTACACCGACACCAACCTGCTTCGCGAATACGCAGATGGCCGTGACTACCCGAACGACGCCCTGGAGGGCCCGATATGGGAATTCGGAGACCTGCCGACGGGTGGCACCGATTTGGAATCGGTTGGGTTCAACTTCTCGGGGAATCAAACCGAGTGGACCTGGGATGAGACCGAGGGGCTGTGGCTGCGCAGCGCCAGCGGACGTGAGTCGATGTACCGCGAAGAGGACGGCGACACCTCCCGCTTGGGCTTCCCGGTGATGGTGGCGCTCAATGTCCAGCAGTACACGGCCTCTCCTTCCTCAGGTGGGGGCACGAGCCTGCCATCGTCGCGGACCACCGGCTCCGGGACGGCATATGTGTTCGCTGACGGCCGGGTGATCGAAGGTACCTGGGAACGCGAGACAGAGTCCGATTGGTTCACGCTCCAAGACGCCGATGGGAACGTCATACCGGTACCCCCGGGGAAGATCTGGATTTCGTTCGTCCCGGGGACCTCTGGCGTCACTCTCAACCCGGCCGGCTAGCCCAACAAGGCGACAGCCGAGACTGGCGCAAGCTACCTTCGAGGTTGTGAGCCCCGAGGAAAGCATCCGCGCCGCACGCTCGGCCAATGAGCGGATAAACGCCTTCACCTTCCTCGAGAGCGAGTCCGATCTCCCTCAAAGAGAATCAGGCCCCCTGGCAGGCGTCCCGATAGCCCTCAAGGATCTCATCGACCAGAAGGGGCGGACGACAACCTGTGGGTCGGCCTTCTACCGGAAGGAAGCCGAGAAGAGCGCCGCGGTCGTTACCCGACTCGAAGGGGCCGGAGGCGTGATCATTGGCAGAACTGGTCTGCATGAGTTTGCGTTTGGGTTCTCCTCCGAGAACCCGCACTTCGGTCCTGTGCGCAACCCGTGGGACCCGACCACGTCGGCGGGCGGATCTTCCGGCGGCAGCGGAGCGGCAGTCGGAGCCGGGTTGGCGCCGATTGCGGTCGGCACGGACACTGGTGGATCGGTACGTGTCCCCGCCGCGCTCTGTGGTTGCTACGGGCTGAAGGTCACCTACGGCGCGATTCCGCTGGACGGCGTGTTTCCCTTGGTCGGCTCGATCGACACCGTGGGACCGCTTGCCGACTCGATGGCGAACCTGGAGACTGCCTATCGCGTGATGGCGGCTGACGATGGCCCTCTGCCCGCGATCGAGAGCATTCGATTCGGAGTGCCCCAGCCTTGGTATGAAGAGGCTCCAATGGCTGATGACGTACGCGCTGCATTTGTCGATGCGGTCAACTCGTTGCGCGAGCTCGGGCACCAGGTGCATCCGATCCAGATACCCGACGTCCGGCCCGACCGGAGGATCATCTTCGCGTTGGCAAAGGAGGTCCAGGATGCTCATCGCGACTTTCGCGAGAAAGGCCTCGAGTACGGCGATGAGGTGCGAGAACGCCTCGACGGTGTTTTCGACGTGACCGATGAGCAGGCCGCTGAGGGCCAGAGCTGGCAGGGGATGATCCGTGATCGATTCACAGACGCCTTCGCCACCGTGGACTTCCTGCTGACACCGACTGTTCCCGCCATGCGCAAGGTGATCGGCGAAGACCTGATCGGAGGCACCCACTATCGCACCGTTCTCTCATGGTTCACCGCCATCGTCAACCATGCGCTGCTACCTGCCATCGCCCTGCCCCTGTCAGGGACGGGGGCTCCGCCGGTGAGCATCCAGGTGATGGGCCCCCGCGGCGGCGACCTACCGCTTCTCTGCCTGGGGAGGAAACTCGAGGATCAGGGACTCGTCGGCTTCACTCCGGCATCGTCCGAATAGCCGAGCAAAACCAACCGCTTGAAATGCTCAGCCACCCGACTTGCCATGCGCTCCCACGGCTCGCGGGGTCGAAGCGATGGTGATCGCCAATCCCCGCTCCAGGCGCCGGCCCGGCCCGTGTCACGTAATACGGCAGGTGAATAGACTGAGTACTCGAGCAACAAAACGTGCGGCATTGATTCACAAAACTCTCGGAGAAACCGAAGATGGATTTGGCGCGCGCCAGAATCGAATCACAGCAACAAGGAAGTGACCCGTGGCTGACGAAATCGCCACAGAAGACCCTTCGTCCACTCCAACAGAATCACTAGAGAAGGTCGTCGTTCGCTTTGCCGGCGACTCCGGCGACGGCATGCAGGTAGCAGGATCGCGATTCACGGATGCATCGGCTCTATTCGGGAACGATCTGGCAACGCTGCCATCTTTCCCGGCCGAGATCCGGGCCCCTGCCGGCACGCTTCCCGGAGTTTCCAGCTTTCAGGTCCAGATCGCCGACTTCGACATCCTGACGGCAGGCGATGCCCCTGACTGCCTGGTCGCCATGAACCCGGCGGCCCTCATGAAGAACCTCAAGGACCTTCGCCAGGGCGGCACCCTGATAGTCAATACCGACGCATTCGAGGAGCGCAACCTCACGAAAGCGGGCTATGAGACGAACCCCCTCGAGGATGGATCACTCGACGCCTACCGGACCATCAAAGTCCCCATGGACAGCCTCACCAAGGAGGCCGTGAAGGACACAGGCGTCAGTGGGCGCAGTGTTCTCCGGTCCAAGAACTTCTTCGCACTCGGTCTGCTTGCTTGGCTCTTCCACCGCCCGACCGAACCAACCATCAAGTGGGCTGAGAAGAAGTTCGCCGGCAAGCCTGAAGTAGTCGCAGCCAACGTCGAGGCCTTCAAGGCCGGATACAACTTCGGGATCACCACCGAAGCCACGAAGATCACCTTCGAGGTCAAGCCGGCAACCCTCCGCCCCGGCACCTACACCAATGTCAACGGCAACACCGCCCTGGCTTGGGGCCTGATAGCTGCATCGCAGTTGTCCGGGTTGCCACTGTTCTACGGGACGTACCCGATCACCCCTGCGTCCGACATCCTCCACGAGCTCTCCCGACACAAGAACTTCGGGGTGCGGACTTTCCAAGCTGAGGACGAGATCGCCGGGGTTGGCACGGCCATCGGAGCGGCTTTCGCCGGGAACCTCGCGGTCACCGGGTCGTCGGGCCCGGGTATCGCGCTCAAGTCGGAGTCGATCTCCCTGGCCTTCATGACCGAGCTCCCTTTGATCGTCATCAACGTCCAGCGAGGTGGGCCGTCGACCGGACTGCCAACCAAGCCGGAGCAGTCGGACCTGCTCTTCAGCCTCTACGGACGTCACGGCGAGTCACCGTTGCCGGTGATCGCAGCCTCCTCGCCGTCCAACGCGTTTCAGATGGCGATCGAGGCTGCCCGCATCGCCCTCAAGTACATGACTCCCGTGATGCTCCTCTCCGACAACTATGTGGCCAACGGGTCCGAGCCCTGGTTGCTGCCCGATATCGACAGCCTGGAGCCAATGGAGGTCGAGTTCGCCCAGCATCCCAACGGGCCAGACGGGGTGTTCCTCCCTTACATGCGCGATGTCGACACATTCGCCCGCCCATGGGCCAAGCCCGGCACACCTGGTCTCGAGCACCGGATCGGGGGCCTCGAGAAAGAAGCCATCAGCGGGAACGTGTCCTACGACCCAAACAACCACCAGTTGATGACCGACACGAGGGCATGGAAGGTGGCCAACATCGCCAACGACATCCCTGAGCTGGAAGTCGACGGTGACAAGGACGCCGACCTGCTTGTCTTGGGTTGGGGCTCGACATTCGGAACGATCCGCGCAGCGGCGAGACGGGCGAGGCTCGAGGGGCGAAAGGTAGCCACCGCTCACCTGCACTACATCAACCCGCTGCCGAAGAATCTCGGCGACGTGCTCGGGTCCTACGACAAGATCCTGTTGCCCGAGATGAACACCGGCCAGCTGCTCAAGGTGATCAGGGCCGAGTTCCTGATCGATGTGGTCGGCCTCAACAAAGTCGCCGGTGAGCCGTTCAAAGTTTCAGAAGTCACCGAGAAGATCATGGAGATGACCAAGTGACAACTCCTTCCTACACCAGATCAGACTTCCAGACGGACCAAGAGGTCCGCTGGTGCCCGGGCTGTGGCGACTACACGATCCTGGCATCGGTGCAGCAGTTCCTCGCCGGATTGGGGCGTGCTCGAGAAGAGTTCGTCTTCATCTCCGGAATCGGATGCTCGTCGCGCTTCCCCTATTACATGAACACCTACGGGATGCACTCGATCCATGGCCGTGCACCGGCGATCGCTACCGGTGTCGCTGCGACCAGACCCGAGCTATCAGTCTGGGTCATCACGGGTGATGGCGACGGCCTCTCGATCGGCGGGAACCACCTCATTCACGCCTTGCGGCGCAACGTGAACATCAAGATCCTGTTGTTCAACAACCAGATCTACGGACTGACCAAGGGCCAGTACTCACCAACGTCGGAGCCCGGGAAGACCACCAAGTCGTCTCCCTTCGGGTCGATCGACTATCCGTTCAACCCGATCTCTCTGGCGCTGGGAGCAGAAGCCTCCTTCGTGGCAAGGACCCTGGACATGGACAGGAACCACACCCAGGCAATCCTTCAGGCGGCTTACGAGCACGAAGGCGCTTCATTCATCGAGATCTACCAGAACTGCAACGTCTTCAACGACAAGGCATTCATCCAGGTCACCGGGAAAGAAGAGCGCGTCCACAATCGCATCGACCTCGAGCACGGTAAGCCGATCGTCTTCGATGGCGGCGCCAAGGCTGTGGTTCTCCGTGGGGGCCAGGCGACTGTGGTTGATTCCAACTCCGTGGACCCGTCGGCAATTCTGGTTCACGACGAGACCAGGCCGGACCCGTCTGTCGCATTCGCCCTGTCTCGGATCTCACATGGTCCATATGGCCCGACACCGCTCGGTATCTTCCGCAATGTCAATCGGCCTACGTATGACGAGGAATTCAACGACCAGGTGGCGAAGGCCAAGGAGCGAAGCGGAGAGGGCGATCTCGGCAAGCTGATAACGAGCCGTGGGACCTGGACCGTCTCGGAGAAGAGCCCGAACGGCAGTGCAGGCTCGAACGGCTCTGGTGGCAATGGCTCGGGGCCGAGTGAATCCTGACCCGGCCCGATCTCCCGGCTAACTCAGCGAAGCAACTGCAGATTCGTAGATCGCCTCTGTCACCGCGTTCCTGTCCAACTCCCCTTCTGGCCTATACCAGCGCTCGAGGGCATTGAGTATCGACAGGATGAATATCGCTGAGATCTTGGGGTCGGCGTCTCTCTTGAATTCCCCGGTGCTGATGCCCCGGGATATGACATCACGGAACACTCCCTCATACAGATCTCTCGACTCGACCACCCGCGATCTGTGGTCGTCGTCCAGCATGCGGGCCTCATTGAGATAGGTCCTCACCACATCTTGGTGATCGAGGACAACCTCGACATGCCCGCCGATCAGGGCCCTCAGCTGCTCGGATGCCGTTCCGCTCGACTCCATGGCTCTCTGCGCAGACTCGAGAAAGAGCCGCGCACCCTCGTCGACGACCTCGACGAGCAGGTCTTCCTTTGAGTCGATGTGGGAGTAGAGCGAGGAGCCGAGCAAGCCAAGCTCCCGTCCCAGGTCACGCATGGACGTGCCGTGGTAGCCCTTCTCGGCGAACATGCGACCCGCAGTGGCAACCACGTCGGCCCTGGTGTTTCTCGTCGAGACCATCAGCGGTGATCGAATCGGACCGTCACCCTGTCGGTGACCGGATGGGACTGGCATGTGAGGACGAACCCGGCCTCGACCTCGGAGTCGACAAGCGCGTAGTTCTTCGACATCTCGACTTCGCCCTCCTCTATTCGACCTTTGCAGGTGGCGCACATCCCTCCCTTGCAGGAGAAGGGCATCTCGGGCCGAACCCGCAAAGCGGCGTCGAGGATCGTCGAGTCCTTGGTCATCCTGGTCTCCACGGAGCGACCGTCGAGAATGAACTTGAGCTCGACGCTCCCCTCTCCGACCTCGGGCTCGGGAGGAAGTTTCGAGGCGTCGACGGGACCAGCGAAAAAGAGCTCGTCATGGATCTCAGTGTCTTCAATGCCAAGCTCGTTGAGCACATCCCGTGCATTCATCACGAGCTCGTACGGCCCGCAGAGGTACCACCCGGCTACCGGGCGACCACCCAACATACGGTGGACGGTCCTGACCTTTTCTTCGTCGATCCGACCGGAGAGCAACGGGATATCCGAGCCCTCTCGACTCATGATGTGGAACATCTGGAATCGCTCGGGATATCGATCCTTCAGGCCCTCGAGCTCGTCGAGGAACATGACCGACCCGGCCGTGCGGTTGCCGTAGACGAGAGTCCAGGAGCATCGTGGCTCCGACTCGAGCGTGGTGCTGATGAGGGAGAGAACCGGCGTTATCCCCGATCCAGCGACTATGGCGACTCGGTGTGCGGCCGAGTTCGGGTCCGGGTCGATGGTGAACTCCCCTACCGGCGTCATGACGTCGAGGGAGTCCCCCGCCTTGAGCTCCTCGATGGCATACGTGGAGAAAGTCCCGCCTGGCAGCTTCTTGATCCCAACGCGCAGCTTCCCGCTGTTGGCATTGGCGCAGATGGAATATGAGCGGCGAACGTCTTCGCCTTCGATGAAAGACCTCACGGTGACATGCTGTCCGGGCAGATACGTGAACTGGCCGGCGAGCTCGCTCGGGACATCAAATGTGACAGCCACCGACTCGTCGGTGAGATGGGAGACCTCGACCACCTTCAGCTCGTGAAATGCGAGTTTCGACATCAGTGCTCTTTGAAGTAGTCGAATGGGTCGCCGCAAGCGGAGCACACCATCAGCGCCTTGCAGGCAGTCGACCCGAACTGGGCGATCATGCGGGGATCGCCCAGCCGACACTTGGGGCAGCGAACGTCCTCGACTGCAGTGGGCGGGGCGATGCCGAAGCGCTCGAGCTTCCCTCGAGCCTCCTCGGTCATCCACTCGGTGGTCCAGGCAGGTTGATACGTCACCTCGACTCGGTGATCGGTGAAGCCGGCGCGGTCCAGCGCCCTGGAGATATCGTCTTCGATCTGTCGCATGGCTGGACATCCCGAATACGTCGGTGTGATCGTCACTACGACAGCCCCATCCTCTTCGCGCACACCACGGAGCACACCGAGCTCATCGATGGTCAGCACCGGGATCTCAGGATCTACCACCGAGGCGACGGTGTCGAATGCAGTGGACGCTGCGGTGACCATCACCACTCCAGGCCCGGGAAGGTTCGTTGCATCCATTGCATCTCCGCGAGCAGGTAGCCGAGATGCTCGGTGTGGTAGCCAATCCGGCCACCCGTCTTTTGATACGGATCTTCGGGTCGGGAGAGACCCGCTTCCGCCAACATCTCGCCGACAAGTGCTTCCCACGCCTGGCGATAGCCGCTTGCCTCTCCTTCGAACATCTCATCGGTGAAGCGCCACAGGTCATCCAACGCGACCTGGGCACGATCATGTGACTCGTCGGTGCCGTCGCCCAAGCGAAGCATCCACCCGTGGCTGAAGCGGTAGTGATAGGCAGCTTCCTTGTTGGCCAGCGTTGCGATGCCGGCGACCAC
>QQVI01000349.1 GCA_003388545.1 Actinomycetota bacterium | reverse complement strand
CGCCCCCCTTGTCAGTGGCAGGCGCGGAACTCACCGACGAGCGTTTCCGACAGCGTCATCACGTCTCCCATTCGATCGAGACGCTGGAATTCTTGGGCGCGCGCGGAACGGAAAGCCCGAAACGCGTCTTCTGATTCCCACCGGTCGATGGTCATGAATCGACCCGGTTTTCCCCGGTCTTCGAGAAGTTGGGTGTCGATGTAGCCATCAGCGCTCGCAAAGAGCTGGCTCCACGCGCCGTTTAGCCCGTAGAGCCGCCTGAATTCATCGGCCTTGTCGGCCGCCACCTCGAATGACCACACGTAGACGTAGTGATCGGACAATCCAGGCAGCCTATCGGGCTTCAGTCCGGCTGGTTGGCCAGATGAGTCCAGGTAGACCCGGCGAGATCGACCACAGCGAATAGCACGAGCTGCCATGGGCCCGATGTGAACGCCAGGACCGTCAAGCCCACGACGGCCAGCCATCGTGCGTACACGGTTCCCTGATACATCGTTCGTTGTCGGACCCGGAGGGTGTACGCGTACATCACGGTGAGGACCAGGACGATCAGGCCCAGGACCCGAACCCAGACCTCAGTGGTCTCCTCGATCTGAAAGAGTCCGAGCAAAACATTCGGGATGAAGAGCAGCGACGCCCCTACAACCGTCGTGTAGATCACCCACACCTGAAGTGAGCGCGCCACGGCAGAGATATTTACCTCCCGGTTGGGTTCTTCCGAACCTAGCGAGGCCGACCAATGGCATGCGGTCCCGATGCCGATGTGATGCTTGTAGCCTCCGGCATCGTGAAGATCAATGTCGTCACGATATTCCCCGAGTTCTTCGACAGCCTGCTTGGTATCAGCATCGTGGGGAGAGCGATCGAGGACGGAGCCCTGAGGGTCGAAGTGATCCCGCTGCGAGAGTATGGGCTCGGAAAGCACAAGCAGCTGGACGACACACCGTTCGGAGGCGGACCGGGGATGGTGATGATGGTTGAGCCACTGTCCAAGGCGCTCGAGCCACTGGCCGAGACGCATCGAGTCTTGCTCACACCGGCAGGTAGGCCGCTCGATCAGGCCACGCTCGACCGATTCGCTGAGATCGACGAGCTGACTCTTGTTTGCGGCCGCTACGAAGGGGTCGATCAGCGAGTCGCCGACAACTACATCGAGGAAGAGGTCTCCCTGGGCGACTTCGTCCTCGCCGGTGGGGAGGTGGCGGCTGCCGCGATCGTCGAAGGCGTCGCCCGCTTGCTGCCCGGAGTGGTTGGCAATCCCGATTCGACCCTGACGGAGTCGTTCCGAGATGGCCTTCTGGAAGAGCCGGTTTACACGCGTCCTGCCCAATTCGATGGCGATGCCGTGCCCGAGGTCCTGTTGTCCGGTGACCACGCCAGAATCGAGGCATGGCGCAGGGAGCAGAGGCTGGCCCGGACCCGGGAGCGCAGACCTGACTTGATGTCAGATGGCGAGAAATCTGAGAGCTGATACAATTCGTCTCGCTGGCCCGACTCGACCGCCGGCAAATCCTGAGGAGTTTCCCATGAATGACCTACAGATCGTTGAGAGCGCGCATTTGCGCGATGACATCCCCGATTTCCGCACCGGAGACACGGTGCGCGTAGACGTGCGAGTGGTCGAAGCCGGGCGTGAGCGGATTCAGGCCTTTGAAGGCGTTGTGATCGCCAGGAACGGCAGCGGAAGCCGGGCATCGTTCACGGTTCGCAAGGTCAGCTTCGGCGTAGGTGTCGAGAGGGTCTTTCCCCTCCACGCGCCCATCATCGCGAAAATCGAAGTGCTGCGACGCGGAGACGTCCGTCGCTCCAAGCTCTACTACCTGCGCGATCGCGTAGGGAAGTCGGCTCGCATCAAGGAGCTCCGGGACTGACTGCTCCGGAGAACGCCCAAGCACTCGAAGAGTCACCCGACGAAGCGCCGGCGCCGAAGCGTCGGCGTTCGTTTTGGGCGGAGCTCCCCGGGTTGCTGTTCACCGCCTTGGTCATCGCCGTTGTGGTGAAGACGTTTCTGATGCAGCCTTTCTGGATCCCGTCCGTGTCGATGGAGCCCACGATCCAGGTAAACGACCGGGTCATGGTCAACAAGCTCGCCTATCAGATCGGTGATGTCAGTCGTGGAGATGTCGTCGTCTTTCAGAATCCACTCGAGCCTGAGGAGGAAGAGTCGATTCCCGAAGCTGTCATTCGCTCGGTGCTCGAAGCCGTTGGGATCAGGACGAGAGGGCTCGACGATCTGATCAAACGGGTTGTTGCGCTGCCCGGCGAGACAGTTGAGATCAGGGACGGCGAGCTCCTCATCGACGGAGCGGCTCTCAGCGAGTCGTATACCGACGGCAGCTTCCTGCCGGACTTTGGTCCGGTCGAGGTAGAGGACGGAGCCGTATTCGTCATGGGTGACAACCGTGACGAGAGCTTCGACAGTCGCCGATTCGGGACGATCCCATTGGATGATTTGATCGGTCGCGCCTTTGTGATCATCTGGCCTTTCTCGAACTTTGGCGGGCTGTAGCGCCTGACGCTCAAAAATCCCCGCTGCGCGACCGGTTAGGAATGATCGCGGCATATCATCGGCGAACACCAGCGGGTTTGAGGAGACCATGGAAGAAGATCTGGAGCGCTACGAGACCGAGGTCGAACTAAAGATCTACCAGGAGTACCGCGATGTGCTCCCGATGTTCAAGTACGTGGTGGAGACCGAGCGTCGCTTCTATCTCGCGAACGAAGTGAACCTAGAAGTCCGATCCACGAACGGCTCCATGTTCTTCGAGGTCGAAATGAACGATGCTTGGGTATGGGACATGTTCCGCCCGGCCCGGTTCCTGAAGAACGTCAAGGTCCTCACCTTCCGCGACGTCAACATCGAAGAGGTAGACCAGCAGGGGTTGCCGATCTAGGCGCTCTTGGAGAGGCGCTCGCCCGTCGCCTCCTCATCGACCATGGTTACGAGATCATTGCCACCAACGTGGCCGTTGGCCGCGGCGAAATAGACATCATCGCCCGTTGCAGCGGTGAGCGCACAGTGATCGAAGTGCGCACGGTCACCGGATCCAGATACCCCCTGGATGCTGTCGATCGCGAGAAGAGAACACAGGTCCGCCGGCTCGCGGCACGTATCGGAGTCTCGCGATGCGATCTGGTCGGTGTTGGCCTTCACCCGGGGCACTACGTCATCCATTGGGACAAGCGATCATTTTGAGCCGACCCTGCTGAGCCGTAGCCTGCCTCTTTCGTGAGCGGTCAAATTGCGATTCATGTCTCCGGGCTCGTCAAGGATTACGGGAGTATCCGGGCGTTGGACGGGCTGGACTTCGAGGTGGAGCACGGCAAGTTGACGGGCTTTCTCGGGCCCAACGGTGCCGGGAAGACCACGACCTTTCGATCGATGCTCGGTCTCACGAGGCTCGACGAAGGCCACATCCAGATCATGGGCATGTCTGTGCCGGGCGATCTGCCCGATCTCGTGAAGCAGGTTGGTGCGATCGTCGAGGAGCCCGGTCTCATCAAGTCGATCACCGGCAGGCGTAATTTGAGAGTCGCCGCCGACACGCTCGGTCTCGGTCACGATCGAATCGACGAGCTCCTCGATTTCGTCGAGCTGACACAGGACGCAGACCGCAATGTGGAGCAGTACTCGAAGGGCATGCGGCAACGGCTTGCCCTGGCCGCGGCCCTCCTCGCCTCGCCAAAGCTGCTCTTCCTGGACGAGCCGCTCGACGGTCTCGATCCTGCGGGCCAGCACGCCTTCAAGGCGAGGCTGAGGCAGCTCGCGGAGGATGGCACCACAGTGATGGTCTCCAGCCATGACCTGGCGGACGTCGAAGCCCTGGCCGACAACGTCATCGTCATCAACAAGGGAAAGCTCGTCGCTCAGGGTCCCCTCGAGTCGCTTCTCAGCGCGTCCTCGATGAGAGTCGAAGGCGTCGAGGGCAGCGATGCGGCGGAGACGCTTGTTGCGGCTGGCTACGAAGTGAATGTCCGGGACGGATCACTGTTCGTGTCAGGTCGTGATGGGTCCGGAATCATAAGGGCGCTTGCCGACAGGGGCATCTATCCGTCGGAGGTCAAGCAGGCTCGAGACTCCCTGGAGTCGGTGTTCCTCGGCATGACAGAGGCGGGTCAATGATCGGGCTCATCAAGGCCGAGACCCTCAAGCTGAGCGGGCGCAAGCTCTACCCGGTGATGCTTCTCATCATCCTGGCGTTCACGGGACTCGCTGCCTTCTTCCTCATGGTGTTCGGCCAGATCCTCGACGATGCGGCCAGTCAGGGTCTCCCGACGATCCCCAAGCCGGAAGCATTCATCCTCGGCATCCAGCAGGTCGTCGGGCAGACATGGTTCCCTTTGATTCTTGCCGTGGTGGTCCTGGGCGGCGAGCTCTCGACGACGATATGGGCAACGACCCTGACGCGGGAGTCACGGAAGACCTGGCAGATCAGCGCCCGGCTGCTCGTGTTCACACTGGCCAGCTGGCTGGCCATGCTCCTGGGAATAGCCGCCTGGAGTGGAGTCGCCATTCTGTTCGCCGAGGGCAGCGGCGGCCTGTCCATCGTGGAGTGGCTGGACGTGTTGTGGAAGACCGGTGTCAGTCAGGTCGCGTGGGTATCGCTCGGGATCGGCTTCGTTGCTCTTCTGAGGTCTGTTGGCCCGGCGATCGGCGCCGTGCTCGCTCTCTCCTTCGGTGAAGGCCTCCTCGTGCTGTGGGACCCGTACGCAAACGTGTCACTGACTGGGGCAACCACGGGCGTCTTCGGTGCGGTCGGTCTCGAGGGAATAGCCGCCGAGTTCCTTGCACCTCCCGTGGGTCTCGGGCACTCGATGCTCATCCTCGCCGGTTGGACGACGCTGGGGATGCTATTGACGTGGTGGGGACTCAACCGCCGCGACGCCTGACGAGCCGAACCTTCGTCTCATCTCTTTGTGCCAGCAACCTCTGTGCCAGTGCCGTCTCATGTCGGGTGCATCGTCGGGCACCACGACGACGTGAAACGTCCCGGCAGGGATGGTGTGGCTGCACCCCGGGCAGATGTACTGCTTCCGCGCGGCGTATGGCTGAACAGGGGTAACAGTCACCCGGAGAAGATCGCCCATGCCACCAGTGCCAGGGCAGCACCGATGGCGAAGACGACCATCACGATGTCGACCACTGATCGGTTCTGCTCTCGGAAGGGATTGAAGCCCATGCCGACACGGTAACTGCCTCCTGAGTTGTCTACCGTCTTCGCCGTGGATTGGTTGCACATCGAAGACAATGAGGGAATTCGCTGGCTGACCCTGGCCCGCCCCGAACGTAGAAACGCCGTTCCCATGGACGGTTGGCAGGATCTCACCAGAGTGTTCCGCGAGTTCGAGAAGTCGGACCAGCGAATACTCGTGATCAGAGGTGCAGGCGACGACTTCTGTGCGGGTGCAGACCTCGACCCGTCGCGAATCAATGAGTTTCAGACTGTCACTGATCGGCATCGACGGATGAAGATCGTCGGCGAGACAGCGCTCACACTGCACCGCCTCAACAAGCCGACGATCGCCGCGGTCGACGGTGTCGCTGTGGGTGCCGGGATGAACCTCGCGCTGGGTTGCGACATCGTGCTCGCCACAGCGAGGTCACGGTTCTCGGAGATATTCGTGAGGCGCGGCCTCACCCTCGACTTTGGAGGCAGCTGGATTCTGCCTCGCATAGTGGGGATTCAGAGGGCGAAGGAGCTGGCCCTCACCGGGAGGATCGTGAGCGGAGAGGAGGCGTCTCAGATTGGCATGGTCACCAAGCTGGTCGAGCCCGATCATCTGGAGGATGCCGCCATCTCGATGGCTTCTGAGTTGGCAAAGGGAGCTCCCAAGGCGCAGATGTTCGCCAAGCAAACACTGAATGCGTCTTTTGGCATGTCGCTCGAAGACGCCCTCAGCTGGGAAGGGCAGTCGCAGGCAATCCTGCTCGGCACCGAGGACGCTGCCGAAGGGGTGATGTCGTTCAACGAAAAGCGCGACCCTGAGTGGAAGGGTCGATGATCATCAGATGAGGTCGATGGCCCTGGCGGCACCTTCCACCCTCGCCACGACGGCGGGGGAGACGGTGGTCGAGATGGGCGGCACGGCCGCCGACGCCGCAATCGTCATGGCGCTCGTCTCGATGTGTACCGAGCCGGGGGTCTGTGCTCCGGGATCCGGCGGGTATCTGACGGTCGACCCTCCACAAGGCCCGGCGGTGGTCATCGATGGATATATGGCGGTCCCGGGTGTCGGATTCGAAGGCGAGTCGATCGCCGAGTCGGTGACGATGAAGTATGGAGGTGGCGTCACCACCCTGGTGGGGGCCGGATCGATAGCCGTTCCAGGATCGTTTGCAGCACTCTCGGCGGCGTCGGAGCGATTCGGCAGAACTCCGTGGGTTGAGCTCCTCAGACTCGTGGCCGACGTTGTGGAAGGAGGATTCCCTCTCAGCCAGGCATGCTTCACCTATCTCATCGACTCCGGCCCCTTGATATTCAGTCAAGACCCGGCGTGCCGTGACGCCCTCTTCATCGGAGACCGTGTCAAGGAGACCGGCGATTGGGTGGTCTTCGAGGATTTGGCCGGCACGCTGCGACTGATCGGGGAGCAGGGCGCCGCCACCTTCTATCGCGGCGATCTGGCGAAGGAGATTGTCGTGGATCTCGAGGAAAGAGGGTCAGCTCTCACAGCCGATGACCTCGCCGGCTATGAACCGGAAATCCGCCATCCACTCGAGTCGGAGATCTCGGGTTGGGACGTCGTTGCCAACCCACCGCCAGCAGTCGGCGGAGTCGCAGTCCTCGACGCCCTATCCCAGGTAGATCGGTCCAACAACCCCCTCGATCATGAGATCTGGAAGGACGCCCTCGTAGGTGCCTTTCGCCATCGTCGTGAGTACGAGAGGCACGGAGGTGAAGAGGGGATGCACCGTCTCCTTGCCTCGGCCGGCCTCAAGTCGCCGTCGACGATCTCCGTGTCCGCAGTCGATGACGAGGGCATGGCGGTCGCGGCGACTTTCTCGGCCGGCTATGGCTCCGGCGTGGTACCTCGAGGCACGGGCTTGCTGATGAACAACTCGCTCGGGGAAATCGAGCTCGTACCGGGCGGTGAGGAATCGCTTCTCCCAGGTGAGCGCATGATGTCAAACATGGCTCCGACGACGGTTCGCTCTGGCGGCGACGTCGTGGCAATCGGATCCCCTGGAGCGGACCGAATCACATCTGCTCTGGCGATCACGCTGATCCGCTTCTTGCTGGCAGGCGACAGCCTCGAGGATGCCATAGAGCATCCCCGGCTCCACCCGGAGCGGGTGAGCCCGGTAGCGATTGCAGCGGAGCGCGGTATCGAGCTCCACGGGCCGGAGTTTCGTTGGTATGAGGAGCCGCACATGTTCTTTGGCGGTGTCAACAGCGCCGGTCTCATCGGCGACCGGTTGATCGCACATGCGGATTCGAGGCGTGTGGGCTCCGCGGTGGTCGTCTGAGAGACCACTAGAACGCCACTCTGCAGGCCCGTAACTTCGGTGCCATGTATTCATCGGTGCTTTCCGTCGCGCTCGTGGGCGGCGATGCCCGGGTCGTTCACGTCGAGGCCGCGGTCGGCAGGAACAAGGAAGGCTTCAGGCTCTCAGGGCTCCCCGACACAGCCTTGCGAGAAGCGAAAGACCGGGTGAGGTCGGCCATCACCGCCTCAGGGATCGAGTTCCCCCATCGAGAGGTGACCATCAACCTGGCACCTGCCGACCTCAGGAAGCGAGGCTCGGACTACGACCTACCCATCGCGTTGGCCATCCTCGCTGCTGACCGGCAGATCGCGGACATGGCGCGCGCCGTCATCGTCGGGGAGTTGGCCTTGGACGGGAAGGTAAGACGGGGCGGAAGCAGCCTCGGCGCCGCTGTCATAGGGTCCCGCCTCGGAATCCCGTGTCTCGTGTCCCGTGAGCACGCCGCGCAGGTGGCGGTCGTGCCGGGCTCGGAAGTTCACGCCGTCGAGACCTTGTCGGAAGCCGTGTCTCTGGTCTCGTCGGGGCTGCAGGCCCAGCCGACTGTGCCGGAAGGCGGTGAGTCCGATGCGCCCGAGCCGCCGGACATGAGGGACATCCGCGGCCAGTCCTTTGCCCGGCGCGCCCTCGAGGTCGCTGCGGCCGGAGGCCATCACTTGTTGTTGCATGGGCCGCCAGGAGGCGGAAAGACGATGCTCGCACGTCGTCTCCCGGGCATTCTCCCCGGACTCGAGGAAAGGCATGCGATAGAGGTCGCTCTGGTGAAGTCGAATGCGGGCTTGGGGGATTCAGTCTCCTACGTCCCACCCTTTCGTGCTCCGCACCACACTGCCACTCGAGCAGCCCTGGTGGGCGGAGGGAGTGGGATGCCCACGCCCGGGGAGATCTCTTTGGCTCACTGCGGAGTGCTTTTTCTGGATGAGCTCGCCGAGTTTCCGAGATCTCACCTCGACGCGTTGCGGCAACCCTTGGAGGAAGGCGCCGTTGTCATCTCCCGGCAAGGCTCGTCGGTCAGGTTCCCGGCGCGTTTTCAGCTGATAGGGGCAACCAATCCGTGCCCATGCGGTTATTGGGGCGACAGGCGAAGGCCGTGCACTTGCACAGGGCCCGGCCGGGATCGCTACCGACAACGCTTGTCCGGGCCGCTGCTCGATCGATTCGACTTGGCTGTCCACGTCAAGAGGGTCGCAGCCGACGACTTCAAGGGTGGGGGTGGAGAGGCATCCGCGCCCGTGGCCCGGCGTGTGGCTTCGGCCAGGGACATCCAACTGGCGCGAGGTGCCGTCAACGGGGATCTTCCCGACTCGTTGGTGCAGGAGCTGCCCATCTCTGGCACAGCCAGAGATCTATTGCTCCGTTCACTCCAGTCGTCGGCCATCACCGCCAGAGGAGTTGGGCGGGTGCGCCGCGTTTCGCAGACGCTCGCTGATCTCGACGGCACGGATGTGGGGGAGGAGCACGTGGCCGAGGCGCTGTCGTTGCGTGGGGGCTGGTGAAACCTCTGCTCCCCGGCGATCCTGCATATCCGCCGGGACTCAATGACCTCGAAGAGCCCCCACCCCTGTATATCCGGGGAAGAATCCCCGATGGTCCCTGTGTCGCTGTGGTCGGTACCAGGTCGTGCACGCGTTACGGGGTCGATATCGGTGAGTCGATGGGCAGGCAACTCGCTTCGGCGGGCTTGGTAACCGTGAGCGGGCTCGCTCGGGGAATTGATGCCGCCGCCCATCGGGGGACGGTGACAGTCCGTGGCCATGGTGTGGCGATACTCGGATCCGGGCTGGATCACATCTACCCACGTGAGAACATCGGCCTGGCGCAGAGTCTCGTGGAGCACGGCGGGGCAGTCGTCTCGGAGTATCCCAACGGCACACCACCGGATCGATGGAGGTTCCCGGCCAGGAACCGCCTCATCGCAGCGATGTCGGTGGCTGTTGTCGTAGTCGAGTCCAGGGTCACGGGAGGCGCCCAGATCACAGCGGTTCTTGCTGCAGAGATGGGCCGACCCGTCTTCGCCGTCCCCGGCGACGTCGATCGGGAGTCTTCGGCGGGGACCAACCGGCTGATTCGGGATGGCGCAATACCGGTCTTTGGCGGACAGGACTTGCTCGATGAGCTCTCGGTCCTTGCCGGAGTTGACGCCCGCCCCGTCGGGCTCAACGGGCCGGTGCCGGCCGGGGGCCTCGACATCGACGATCTACCTGACCATTGGGGGTGCACCATCAAGGAGGCCCTCGTCAGATTGGGGCGGCTCGAGGCGTCCGGAGAGGTGCGGCGTCTCGGAGATCGGATCTTGCCCGCAATCCGGGATTGAAGGCCCACTTCCAATACGATTGAACAGGTGAGACTTCCGGATCTGCCAGATTGGGCAGCTGCCGATGTTGACGACTACATATCTCGCTTGCGAGACCAAAGAGGGCTGTCGGAGCACACGCTCGAGGCCTATCGAGGGGACCTGGCTCAGTTCTTCGACTACTGCGACCGGGCGGGTGTGGAGTCGATTCAGAGTGTCGAGCGCCGCCACGCTCGACGCTATCTGGCGTTCCTCGATACCCGGCAATACTCACGGCGCTCGATGTCACGAAAAGCCTCATCCGTGTCCAGCTTCTACACGGACGCGGGCCGGCGAGGGACAGTGGCCAGCAACCCGTTCGAGAACGTGTCGAGGCCCAAGCTCGACCGGCCCCTTCCTCACGCTCTGCCCTCACGTCATCTGGTGAGCGCCATCGACGCCATTGACGATTCGACGCCGATCGGTCTGCGTGATGCGGCGATCATCGAGGTTCTCTACGCGACCGGGCTCCGGATCTCTGAGTTGGCGTCACTGACTCTGGACGACGTCGGCAAGGAGGTTCTCACCATCACCGGGAAAGGCCGCAAAGGACGTCGGGTGCCCATTGGAAAGCCTGCTCAGGAGGCTCTCGAGGCCTATGTCAACCGTGCCCGGCCGCAGCTCGCGGCGAATGGGGCTGGAGATTCATTGTGGGTCGGCAAGCGAGGCAGCAGAATGGGCCCGAGAGGACTTCGCAAAGTGGTCGCGGAGCGGCTCGCGACGTTCCCTCACGCATTGCGACACAGCTTTGCAACACATCTTCTGGAAGGCGGGGCAGACTTGCGTGTTGTACAGGATCTTTTGGGACACACCGATCTGGCGACGACACAGATATACACTGCTGTAACCCGGGAGCACCTCAGAGGGACGTATGACCGAAGCCATCCAAGAGCCTGATCAGTCCGTGATCGACGGATTGTGGCGCTCCTTCAAGGAGGATGGCGACGCCGCCGTTCGCGAGCGGTTGATCCTGCACTACTCACCACTCGTCAAGTACGTCGCGGGCCGCGTCGGGGCGGGTCTTCCCCGTTCTGTCGACCAGAACGACCTCGCTTCATACGGGTTGTTCGGCCTGATCGATGCCATTGACAAGTTCGAGCCAGAGCGAGGCTTCAAGTTCGAGACTTACGCGATCAACAGGATCAAAGGGGCAATCCTCGACGAGCTGAGGGCCCTCGACTGGGTGCCCAGGTCCGTTCGTTCCCGTTCGAGGCTGATCGAGACAGCCGTGGCCGAACTGGAACATCGCTTGCAACGAGCGCCCACCGAAGAAGAGCTCGCCGAGCACATGGAGATGTCCGTCGACGAGCTCCAATCGGCGCTCGCCGAGATTGGACGCACCGGAATCGCAGCTCTCGACGAGATGGTTGGCTCAGACTCGGCGACGACCGTCGGCGACATGCTGGCCGACCCCGGAAGCATCTCACCGGAGACTGCCGTCCAGGCAGAAGAAACGCGCGAGGGCCTCGTCGAGGCGATCAACAAGCTTCCCGAGCGCGATCGCCTCGTGGTCACCCTCTACTACTACGAGAGCATGACTCTCTCCGAGATCGGGGAGGTCCTCGGAGTCACCGAGTCGCGGGTCTGTCAGATCCACGCCAAGACCATGATGTCGCTCCGCAACCGGCTGGGCGAGCTCGCCCTTGGCTAGCTGATTTATCCAAGCTCCGCGCTGACATCTAGAATCGCCCCCATCAAGCACGCCTGTCCATCCTCACTGGTCGGCCCGGATGTGAACGCACCGGACCGGAAGAGGATCACCCGGAAACGGAGTGGGATTACCGACAGGCGGAAGTACTAACCAGAAAGGAATCGACCGTGTCCACGGTGACCATGAAACAGCTCCTCGAAGCTGGTGTGCACTTCGGCCATCAGACGAGGCGTTGGAACCCCAAGATGCGCCCCTACATCTACGGCGAGCGCAACGGAATCCACATCATCGACCTCCGCCAAACGGTGAACCAGATCGCCGAGGCGGCCGAGTTCGTCAACGAAGTGGCCGCACGCGGGGGCTCTGTGCTCTTCGTCGGCACGAAGAAGCAAGCCCAGTCGGCCATCGCCGAGCATGCACAACGATCCGGCATGCCATTTGTGAACTACCGGTGGTTGGGCGGCATGCTGACCAACTTCCAGACCATCCAGAAGCGGATCTTCTACATGCGTGAGCTGCGTCAGATGGAAGAGTCGAATGAGCAGAGCGACCTCACCAAGAAGGAGCGACTCAAGCTTCACCGCGAGCTCGAAAAGCTGGAGGCGAACCTGGGCGGCGTTGCCGGAATGGAGAGATTGCCGGATGCAGTCTTCATCATCGACGTGAACGCCGAAGAGACGGCCGTCGCCGAGGCGGCGCGGCTCGAAATCCCGATCATTGCCCTCGTAGACAGCAATTGCGACCCTGACGACATCAAGTACGT
Organism: Actinomycetota bacterium; assembly: GCA_003388545.1. Lineage (GTDB taxonomy): Bacteria > Actinomycetota > Acidimicrobiia > Spongiisociales > ZC4RG35 > MA-ANB-1. The sequence goes on along the minus strand of QQVI01000349.1, from coordinate 32,127 downwards.
CATCGCAGGCAACGACGACGCGATACGCGCCTCAGACCTCATCGCAGGTGCTCTCGCCGACTCGATCATCGAAGGTCGCGAGGCGTATGCCAAGAAGGGCAAGAAGCCGGCGAAGGCGGAGGCATAGGCGCCATGGCCGAGATCACAGCCAAAGACATCCAGAAGCTCCGCCAGACTGCCGGAGTCGGGATGATGGACGCCAAGGCGGCGCTGAACGACGCAGACGGCGACTTCGACAAAGCGTTTGAGCTACTCCGGGAGCGCGGTCAGGCGAAGATGGCCAAACGCGCCGATCGGGAGGCGACCGAGGGCACCGTCGGGATCTATGTCCATGAGCAGAACGGGAGACCGGTCATGGGCGTTCTGGTCGAGCTTGCTTGTGAGACCGACTTCGTGGCCAAGAGTGACGAGTTCCAACAAGTCGCCAATGATGTCGCCATGCATGTCAGCTGGGGCAATCCCGGTTGGGTGCGACGTGAGGAAGTCGACGAAACCGCCGTCGAGAAAGAGCGCGAGCTGATCGCGCGTCAGGCGGCGGCCGAGGGAAAGCCCGAGCAGGTGATCGACAAGATCGTCGAAGGGAAGCTCGAGTCCTGGTACGAGGACAATGTTCTGTACGACCAGAAGTTCGTGAATGCTGATAGGTTCGACGGATCGGTGGGAGACATGATCTCCCAGCTCGCTTCGAAGATGGGAGAGAACATATCGGTGCGCCGGCTCGCAAGGATTGCCGTAGGCGAATAGAGGCATCTTGACCAAAGGCCAACAGAGAAGGGTCCTCCTCAAGCTCTCCGGAGAGGCGTTCGCCGACCCGACTGTCGGATACGGGATTGACCCCCTGACCGTCGTTCGCGTCGCCGAGGAGATCGCACAGGGTGTTTCCGACGGCACCGAAACGGCCATCGTCGTCGGAGGAGGCAACATATTCCGCGGGGTCTCCTCGGCCGCGAAGGGGATGGACCCGGCGTCTGCCGACTACATGGGGATGCTGGCGACGGTGATCAACGCATTGGCTCTGCGTGATGCCCTGGAGAAACAAGGGGTGGACACCCGAGTCCAGAGCGCGATCACGATGCAAGAACTTGCCGAGCCCTATATCCGGCTCCGTGCCATGCGTCACCTGGAAAAAGGGCGGGTCGTCATTTTCGCCGCCGGGACAGGGAATCCGTTCTTCACAACGGACACCACCGCGGCTCTGAGGGCCATAGAGATGGACGCCGACGCCCTGCTGAAAGCGAGCAAGGTTGACGGCATCTACGACTCGGATCCGGCTACGAACCCCAAGGCCGAGAGGATCGCCGACCTCTCATACATGGACTTCATCGCCAGAGAGCTTCGGGTCATGGACACGACGGCAGTTACGATGTGTAAGGAGCATGGCGTGCCGATCGTCGTGTTCGACATGACACAGCCGGGGAACATCTTGCGCGCCGTGCGCGGAGATGAAATCGGCACCATCGTTCATTAGGAGGCGGACATGGTTGCGATCATCGACGACTTGCTCACCGAAGCAGAGTTGAAGATGGAGGGAGCAATCGAGCACGTAGCGTCGGAGTTCTCCACGGTCCGCACCGGTCGGGCCAATCCCCAGCTCCTGCAGAGGATCCAGGTCGAGTACTACGGCACACCCACACCACTTCAGCAGCTCGCGTCGATCGCGGTGCCCGAGCCGCGGCTGCTCGTCGTGCACCCCTTCGATCAGAGCTCTCTGGGAAACATCGAGAAGGCCATCCAGTCGGCCGATCTCGGGCTCAACCCGACCAACGACGGCAATGTCGTGCGCATCGCCTTCCCGACGCTCACTGAAGAGAGGCGGAAGGATCTCATCCGGGTCGTCAGGAATATGGCCGAGGAAGGCAGGGTCTCGGTCAGGAACATCAGGCGTCACGCCAAGTCCGAGATGGAGAATCTCCATGGCGAAATCTCCGACGATGACATCCGCAGGGGCGAAGATGAGCTCCAGAAGCTGACGGATCGGTTCACAGATCGGATCGACGGGCTGCTCCAGAACAAAGAAGAAGAGCTGACAGAGGTCTGAGACTTGGACGAGAACGGGCGTAACGACGGAGACGACAAGAGCTTCGGTAGGCCGTGGGAGGAAGACACCACGGAGCGGGATCGCGAAGCGGACGTCGTTCCACTGCCCGGCATCGAAGTCGACGACGGCGAGGATGACGAGGATCCGTTCCTGGCCGACGACGAACCGGAAGAGGAAGACGCGGCAAGCTCGGAGCTAGATGAGTTCAGTCCTCGGGAGTACACCGCATATTCCACGCAGGAATACGAGGGCCTGGCCGAAGACGTGGCTCGGGCTGCCAGTGAGGAATGGGAGCAGCAAGCCGTCTCTGCCTCTGTTGCCGGTGTGGACTCGGGCATGGTCGGTTTCGACGACGTGGCAGGAACCGCCAGGGTGAACATGGAGGATCACGAGGTGACTGCGCAGGCAGCAGCCTCGGACTTCGCACTGCGGGTAGCGTCCGCTTTCGTCATCTTCGGGCTGTTCCTCGGGAGCCTGCTGCTTGGCGGCTGGTGGTTCGCCGGATTTGTCATCTTGATCATGGTCGTGGCGCTGGGTGAGTTCTATGCCACATTGCGCACGGTCGATTACCGGCCGGTAGCCCTGTTTGGCCTCATCGGTGTGATGTTGATGGGCGTGGGCGCGGCTCAGATTGGCCCACTGGCGATCGGCGGCTGGGCTGCGGTCACAACCGTGATCACCGTCCTCTTCTTCTCGCTTGCCCCTCGTCGTCAGGCCCTGGAGAACGCCGCCGTGACCGTGATGGGCATGGGATGGGTGGGGCTCCTGTCGTTTGCGATCCTGATCGAACAGGGTCCCCAGCCCGTGGCATACATCATGTTCGTTGTGCTCCTCGTGGCCTTCAACGACATGGGCGCCTACTTCGTGGGAAGGTCCTTCGGCCGCCGCAAGCTCGCGCCTTCGGTGTCGCCCAACAAGACCGTCGAGGGCCTCTTCGGCGGCCTCATCGCGTCGATGGTCGTGGCGTCCATCCTCACGACGTTCCCGGCGTGGGAGGGGATTGGCATAGCCAGGGGCCTCATCGTTGCGGTTGTCGTGGGGTTCTTCGCCCCGATCGGCGATCTGATCGAGTCCTCGATCAAGCGGTCCATGGGCGTCAAGGACATGGGCTCCGTTCTGCCCGGGCACGGTGGGATGCTGGATCGGATCGACAGCTTCCTGATCGCCGTTCCTGCCGTGTATTTCGTGCTCCGGGGTTTCGGACTGCTGTGACCCGGCCGGTAGTCGTTCTCGGCTCCACCGGATCCATCGGAACCCAGACCCTCGATGTGGTCGATGCCATTGGTGCCGATGTGCTTGCCCTCGCCGCCCGAAGCCCGGGCAACCAGCTTCTGGAACAAGCACGTCGCTATCCCGATGCCCTAGTGGCGATTGCGGGTGGCTCCCAAGACGAGAGAGAGCGCTTCAGCTCCGAGCTCGGACGGGAGGTGAGCTTCGGCCCCGACGAGGTGGCGTCACTGGCAGGCCTGTCCGATGCGGTGATCGTCAATGGAATCGTTGGCTCCGCCGGCCTCCGCGCCACACTCGTCGCCCTGGCCGAGGGCAATCGCGTGGCGTTGGCCAACAAGGAGAGCCTCGTGGCAGGTGGGCCTGTTGTGCGAAGCGCTCTCGAGGCAGGTGGCGAGTTGATCCCGGTGGACAGCGAGCACTCTGCTCTGTACCAATGCCTCCTGGGAGAGCCATTCGACGCCGTTGCTCGACTCGTCTTGACCGCATCGGGTGGCCCGTTTCGAGGAAGGTCTACTGAAGAGTTGGAGTCGGTCACGCCGCAAGAGGCTCTTGACCATCCCACCTGGGACATGGGGAACCGCATCACCATCGACTCGGCAACTCTGTTCAACAAGGGCCTCGAGGTGATAGAAGCTCACTTCCTCTTCGACGTCGACTTCGACCAGATCGATGTGGTCGTCCACCCCCAGTCGATCGTGCACTCCATGGTTGAGTTCGTCGACGGGTCGTTCAAAGCACATCTTGGCCAGGCAGACATGCGCATCCCCATCCAGTATGCGCTGACGGCGCCGGAGCGCGCTCCGGGCCCTGACCTCGACTTCTCTCTGGTTGGTCGGGCACTCGAGTTCGAGGAGCCCGATCGCAAGGCGTTTCCTGCACTCGATCTCTCCTATCGGGCTGGTCGGGAAGGAGGGTCATCGCCGGCCGTGCTGAACGCTGCCGACGAGGTCGCCGTTGAGGCCTTCCTGCAAGGAAGGCTCGGGTTCACCGGCATACCCAGAGTGGTTGAGATGACCTTGGAGGAGGTTGGGTGGCGTGAGCTCACGGACTTCCAGTCAGTCGTCGATGCCGACAAAGAGGCGCGAGAGGTGGCTGCATCGCTGGTCGCCGGTGCCTGTTGACCGCTCGTAGCGGCCCACCCGAATTACCGTAACGGCCATGGTTGGTGGAATCGCCGCCGCAGTGGCAATCATCATCTTCGTCACGGCCCATGAGGCAGGTCACTTTCTCGCCGCCAAGGCCGTCGGCATGAAAGCGACCCAGTTCTTCTTTGGGTTCGGGCCCAAGATCTGGTCGACTCAACGCGGGGAAACCGAGTACGGGTTCAAGTGGATTCCATTGGGTGGATACGTCCGGATCGTTGGGATGAATCCCCTCGAGGAAGTGGCACCAGAGGATCTCGGCCGCACATACCGCGAGAAGAAGTTCTGGGAAAAGAGCTTTGTGGTCCTTGCCGGCGTTGGGACCAATTTCCTGATCGCATTCTTGCTCTTCTTCGGCATCGCCGTCGCCCAGGGCATCGCAACGCCCACAACTGAGGTCGACCAGGTCGTGCAAACTGTGGAGATCGACGGCGAGGAGCGGGATTCGCCTGCGGCGGTAGCCGGGCTCCAGACCGGCGATGTGATCCTCTCTCTTGGCGGCACTGAGGTAGACACGTGGGACGAAGTGGTGGCTGCGCTGCGATCGGAGGGTGGTGGCCCAACCACTCTGGTCGTTGAGAGGGAGGGCCAGGTGCTCACTCTCGAGACGAGCCTGATCGAGCAACCCTCCGCCGACGGCTCCGGGACCACCGGATTCCTCGGCGTCACATCCGAGGTGATCGTTGAGGATGTCGGGGTGTTCCAGGGCGTCGGCATCGCCGCCCAGAACGTCTGGACGGGAATAGAGAACACGTTCCGCTCTCTGTTCGAGATGCTCCGGCCATCCAACATCGCCCAATACTTCGGAGTCCTAGTCGGAGACACGGATGTGGACCAGGAGATCAGGCCTGTCAGCCCGATCGGCCTGGTCAACATCGGCACCCAGATGGAATCTGCTGCCGCTTTTGTGGGGATACTGGCGCTGGTCAACGTGATTCTGGCGACACTGAATCTCCTACCCCTCTTCCCCCTCGATGGAGGGCACTTTGCAGTGGCTCTGTACGAGAAGGTCACCCATCGCGAAGCCAATATCGAGAAGATGATGCCGGTCGCGGCGGCCGTCATCGCAATCTTCGGGTTCCTTGGCCTGGTGGCCATCATTCTCGATGTAGTGAACCCGATATCGCTCTAATGGTTCGCCTCCGCCCCGGGCTAGTTTTGGTCTAGATGATCGAGCGCAAACAGACACGACAACTGCATGTGGGCGATGTCGCCGTGGGCGGTGGCGCTCCGATTTCTGTCCAGTCGATGACCACGACGAAGACGGCAGATGTCGACGGGACGCTGGCTCAGGTGTACGCACTCGCCGGGGCTGGGGCCGACATCGTCAGGATCACCTGCAACGAGGTCGAAGCAGCTCAGGGTCTGGCCGAGATCGTTCCCAGGAGCCCGGTTCCGATCATTGCCGACATTCACTATCAGTACCGGCTGGCGCTGGCTGCCTTGGAAGCCGGGGTGCAGGGTCTCAGACTCAATCCGGGGAACATCCGCAAGGAAGAGCAGATCAAGACTGTCGCCCGAGAAGCTCGCGACCGCGGGGTGCCCATCCGGGTTGGGGTCAACGCGGGCTCACTCGATAAGGACCTTCTGGCCAAGTACGGCTCGCCCGTGCCGGAAGCTCTCGTCGAGTCGGCCAAGGTCGAGGTGAGATATCTCGAAGAGGTCGACTTCGAGGACATCAAGATCTCGGTCAAGCACTCACACGTGCCCTCGATGATCGAGTCGTACCGGCTCCTATCCGAGGCGGTCGATTACCCGCTCCACCTCGGCGTGACCGAGGCAGGGCCGCCACCCTCGGGGCTCATCAAGTCGGTGGCCGGGATCGCCACCCTGCTCAATCAGGGGATCGGCGACACCATTCGCTTCTCTCTGACGGCGGACCCGGTCGAGGAAGCGAAGGCCGGAAGGCAACTGCTCGAGTTTCTCGGTCTGCGCGAGCGTAAGGGCCTCGACTTGATCGCATGCCCATCTTGTGGGCGCGCCGAGGTCGACGTCATTGAAGTAACGACCAAGGCTCAAGTGGCCCTCGAGGCTGAGAACCTGCCGATTCAGGTGGCTGTCATGGGCTGCGTGGTCAACGGGCCCGGTGAGGCCCGTGAGGCCGATATCGGCATCGCCGCTGGACGTGGCAAAGGCCATCTGTTCATCAAAGGCCAAGTCGTGAGGGTCGTGCCCGAAGAGGAGATGGTCGAGGCCCTTCTCGACGAGGCGAGAAAGCTCGTAGAGGAAGGCGTCGAGAGCAGGCTGGCTCACGCCGAGGCCAACGCAGAAGAACTGGCTAAGGCGGCGCGCCAACAGCTCATCGAGATCCAGGGAGACGCCAATCGCTCCGACGAGCGCCGTCGACGCGTCGCCGAGGTCGCCAAGTCCGAGTAAACCTTCCCTCTAGCCTCCGGGCTACGGTTACCGTTCTCACTCGACACAGCCGACCGGAAAGACTCATGCGTTGGTCGCAGACCTTCATACCCACCCTTCGTGACGACCCCGCCGATGCGGAGGCGATCAGCCACAAGCTGCTCGTGCGCGGCGGATTCATCCGCCAACTCGCAGCCGGTTCCTACACCATGCTCACGCTGGGAAATCGCACCTGGCTCAAGATCGCCAACATCATCCGTGAGGAGATGAACGCCATCGGTGGCCAGGAGATGATTCTCCCAACGCTTCACCCGGCCGAGATCTGGAAGCAGTCCGGGCGCTACGACCTGATGGGGGACAACCTCTTCAAGCTGAAGGATCGAAAAGGCATGGATCAGGTTCTGGGCATGACCGAGGAGGAGATCTTCGGGATGTTGGCCTCAGAGCTCTCTTCATATCGCCAGCTGCCGCAGATCTGGTATCAGATGCACACGAAGTTCCGCGACGAGCCCAGGCCTAAGTCCGGCCTGCTGCGCGTCCGTGAGTTCACGATGAAGGACTCGTACACGCTCGACATCGACAGGACCGGACTGGACACCGGTTTCGAGAAGCACCGCGCGGCCTACCGACGGATTTTCGCCCGGATGGGGATGAAGGCCATCGACGTCGAGGCGTCGTCTGGAGCGATGGGTGGGTCTGAGTCGGTCGAGTTCATCGTCAGGTCCGATGCCGGCGAGGACTGGATCGTCACATGTGAGAATTGCGACTACCGAGCCAACCGGGAGAAGGCTACGTCCGCCCTCGGCGTGGTGGAAGACGGTGAGCCCGGCGAGTTGGATCGTTTTCCCACACCGGGCCTGCGGACGATCAAGGCCCTGGCCGAGAAGCACCCTGAGATCGCGTCTCCCGAGCGCCAGATCAAAAGCCTTGTCTATTACCTCGAGGGCGAACCTGTCGTTGTGTTGCTCCGTGGCGACCACGATCTGGAGGAGCAGAAGATGCTCGATGCCATGGGAGTGGGCGAGGACATCCGGGCCGCCCAGCCCGAAGAGATCGAGGGCCTCTTGGGTGCGCAACCCGGCAGCCTCGGTGCCGTGGGCGTCAAAGATCTGCGGGTGGTGGCGGACGAAGCGCTCCGGGGAAGGGTCAACATGACCACGGGGGCCAATGAGGACGATTGGCACTACTCCGGGGTGAGTGTGGAGCGCGACATCGACGTCAGTGTCTGGGCCGATCTCAGAACAGTGAAGGCGGGAGACAGATGCATCAACTGCGACGGTTCGCTCGACTTGTGGAAGGGCATAGAGGTGGGGCACATCTTCAAGCTGGGCACGAAGTACTCAGAAGCCTTCGGAGCCTATGTTCAAGATGAGGAGGGCAACAGCCACCCCGTGATAATGGGCTCATACGGGATCGGCGTGGAGCGGGCCATGGCGGCGGTCGTCGAGAGCTCACACGATGACAACGGGATGGTGTGGCCCGTCCCCGTAGCCCCGTTCGAGGTCGTGCTGACCGTGCTTCGCGCCGATGACGAGACAACGATGACGGCGGCCATGTCCCTATATGAGGCATTGGCCGGCGAAGGTCTCGATGTGATCCTGGACGATCGTTCGGAACGGCCCGGAGTGAAATTCGCTGACGCCGAATTGGTCGGGATCCCGTACCGGATAACCGTCGGGCCGCGCGGCGTGGAAAGCGGCGTCATCGAGCTCACCACGCGCGATGGCCTCGAAACCGTCGAGGTGCCGCTGGGCACCGTCGTCGAGAGGACCACCCACATCGTGAAGGCAGCCCGGGAGGCCTGAATCTTCGCTCCGGCAGGTCTTGGGGGAGTTTTGCGATTGCCCCTATAATCACCATCCACAACAGGACGCTTTTCGGTCAGGTGGGCGCCTCGTGCACCCACCTGTTTGCTGTGGTCATACGGGCCAGAGCCTGGAAGATGTTGGAGAAGAATTGACGACGACTGCGGAAATATGGCAACTGGTAGAGCCGTACCTCGCTGCAGAACGACTCGAGCTCGACGATTTGGAGCTCAGTGGTAGAGGTAAGGGCAGAGTTCTGCGCGTCGCCGTTGACGGTGAGAGCCTCGATATCGACCGTCTCGCTGAGCTGTCGCGCGGCATCTCTCGAATGCTCGACAACGAGTCGGACCTCGAAGGTGCGTATCAACTCGAAGTGACGACACCGGGTCTGGAGCGCAAGCTGCGTCGGCCCGAGCACTATCGCAAGTCGGTAGGGAGAGAGGTCGCAGCGAAAGTCAGGCTGGGCGAGACCACCCGCACGATCAAGGGGGTCCTCACGAAAGCCAATGATGAGACCTTCAGCGTTGATGGCGATCAGGGCGAGGAGACTTTCACATATGAGTCGGTTGTCAAGGCGAACACCGTCTTCAGGTGGGAGAGAGCTCCCAAGCCAGGGCACTAAGGAGAAACATGCAGCTCGACACGATGATGGAGGCCATTGAGGTCCTCGCAAGGGAACGGGGAGTCGCCGTAGAGGCGATCCTCGATGCCTTCGCGAACGCCCTGGTCGCCGCATACAAGCGAAGCCCGGGGGCTGCCGAAGAGGCGAGGGTCACCATTGATCCCGACTCAGGTGAAGTGACTGTGTATGCCCAGGTGCTCGACGAAGACGGCAACGTCATCGACGAGTGGGAGGACACGCCGGAGGGAGAGGCCTTCGGTCGGATCGCCGCGCAGTCCTTCAAGCAGGTGATGCAGCACAAGCTCCGTGAGGCGAAGCGGGAGCTCGTCTATGACATGTACGAAGGGCGCGAGGGAGACCTGGTCACCGGCCTCGTGCAGCAGGTCGACTATCGATCGGTGATTCTCGACCTCGGCGACGCCGAAGCGATACTTCCCGGGTCTGAGCGAATCCCCTTCGAGCGGCTCGAACGAGGAAATCGCGTCAAGGCCCTCATCATCGAGGTGCGCAATGAGGGCAAAGGTGCCCAGATCGTGGTCTCGAGGAGCCATCCCGATCTGGTCCGCCGATTGCTGGAACTCGAAGTTCCCGAGCTGAACGACGGGACGGTCGAGATCGTCAACATCGCCCGGGAGCCCGGACACCGCACCAAGATCGCCGTGATCTCCAACGACCCCAACGTCGACCCCAAGGGGGCATGCGTGGGGGCGCGTGGCGCCCGGGTGCGCCAGGTGGTCAATGAGCTGCGCGGTGAGAAAGTGGATGTCGTGCAGTGGCGCGATGACATCGGCCAGTTCATCGCAGAGGCGCTGGGACCGGCCAAGGTCCAGGAGGTCCGCATCGATGAGGAGACGAAGACCGCTGATGTGATCGTCTCCGAGCACCAGCTTTCGCTGGCGATCGGGAAAGAGGGTCAGAACGCTCGACTTGCGGCTCGGCTCTCGGGCTACAAGGTGGACATCCATCCGGACCGGCCACCGGAGCCGCCGGAGGCCGAGGAGCAGGGCTCCGACGAGGACGCCACCCCTGCGGATGAGACAGCGGGAGCCACGACCGACTCCGGGGAGGAGACTGTCGAGAGCGCTTCCGATGCGGAGCCCGCGACCGAGGAGCCTTCAACCGAAGAATCAGCGGTGGGGCAGGCCCCGGCTGAAGATGACGCAGCTGTCGTGGATCCTGGCGAGGATGTCGAAGTGGACGCTGAGCCCGCGCCCGCTGCGGAGGCGGATGATGCCGCCGAGGAGGCCATGCCCGAAGCGAGTGTGACCGAACAGGATGACGAAGACGCCATGAGCACCGACGAGCGCGCAGCAAATGACGACGAGAGTGAATGAGAGAGTTTGAGTAGTGAGGGTTTATGAGCTTGCCCGCGAAATGGGCCTCGAGTCCAGGGATGTCCTGGAGCAGGCGCAGGAGCTGGGCCTGGATGTGAAGACGGCGTCTTCGGGGCTGGATGACGAAGGCGCGGAACTGGTCCGTATGGCTTTCTCGTCCGACGAGCCAGCTGCGGTGGAGCAGTCAGACGGCGAGGTCGAAGAGACACAGCTCGAAGGGACAGAGGCCGAAGAGACAGAGGCCGATACGGAGGCCCAGGCAGACGAACCCGCGACGGAACCTGAGGAGGTCGCTCCGGCTGATGCCGACGAGTCTGCGGAGGCCGACGAGCCGACCGAGACCAAAGAGCCCGCTCAGGCTAAGGATGTCGAGATCACGTCAGTCCCGGCAGGCGCATCGGTCGCCGACTTCGCTGCCGCCATCTCGCAGCCAACCGGAGAGGTCGTCAAGGCACTCATGGGCAAAGGCGTGCCCGCAGGTGCCAACGCGGAAATGCCGAGCGACCTGATCGAAGAGATCGGCGAGTCCTTCGGCTACATAGTCGAGATCGAGGAAGCTGCTCCTCCGCCCGTTGTCGCCGAGCAGCCTGAATTCGACGACGATGAAGCAGACCTGGTGGGCCGGCCTCCGGTCGTGACGGTCATGGGCCATGTCGATCACGGCAAGACGACGTTGCTCGACACGATTCGCAGCGCCAACGTGGTTGAAGGCGAAGAGGGCGGCATCACTCAGCACATAGGTGCTTACCAGGTCGAGGTCAACGGTCACCCGATCACATTCATCGACACCCCCGGTCATGAGGCGTTCACGGCCCTGCGGGCACGTGGGGCGAACATCACCGACATCGTCATACTCGTCGTGGCGGCCGACGATGGTGTCATGCCACAGACCATCGAGGCGATCTCCCATGCCCAGGCGGCCGGTGTGAAGATGATCGTTGCCGTCAACAAGATCGACCTACCCGGCGCAGATCCGCTGCGTGTCCGCACCGAGCTCACCGAGCAAGGCGTCATCGTGGAGGAGCTCGGCGGGGATGTCCCGTCGGTCGAGGTCTCCGCAGTAAACGGGGATGGCGTTTCGGACCTCCTGGAGGTCATCGACCTCATCTCGCAGCTCGAAGAGTTCAAGGCAAATCCCAAGCCCAAGGCATCGGGCGTCGTGGTCGAAGCCCAACTCGAGCGTGGGCGCGGTGCGGTGGCAACGGCCATCGTCCAGAGAGGAACCCTGAAGCAGGGTGACGCATTCGTTGCCGGCGCCGTCTCTGGAAGGGCCCGGGCCCTTCTCAACGATCGGGGCGAGCAACTGAAGAAGGCGGGCCCCGCGACACCCGTGCAGATCATGGGCTGGGACGAGATGCCCGCAGCGGGTGATTTCCTCGAAGTCGTCAAGAACGATCGGGAGGCGCGAAAGATCGCGGCTGCTCGTCTCGAGGAAGTCAAAGCCGAGGAGCAGGCCATGCCCAGTGCCCGCGATCGGCTGCAAGGCCTCCTCGAACAGCTTCGTAGCGAGGACGCTCAGCTCAACGTGGTGGTCAAGGCCGATGCCCAGGGCTCACTCGAGGCACTACGAGAGTCGATCGGGAAGATCGAGCGCGAAGGCGGTCAGATCGAGATAGTCCATGGTGCAGTGGGTGGGATCAACGAGAACGACGTGTCACTGGCCGACGTGACCGGAGCCGTCATAGTTGGGTTCAACGTCCGTCCGGAGCCGAAGTCGCGTAAGGCCGCGGAACAGGCGGGCATCGAGATAAGGACCTACGGCGTCATCTACGAGCTGCTCGACGATATCGAACAGCTTCTCGTGGGCCAGCTCGCTCCCGATGAGCAAGAACAGGTGCTGGGCACCGCCGAAGTCCGAGCCACCTTCAAGGTGCCACGAGGTGGCACCGTCGCCGGCTGTTACGTTCTCGAAGGCACCGTGCAGCGTGGCGCCAAGGCGCGCCTGCTTCGCGATGGCGTGATCGTCCACGACGGCGTCGTGTCTTCGCTCAGACGCTTCAAAGACGATGTCCGAGAGGTAGCGCAGGGCTTCGAATGCGGTATGGGATTCGAGAACTACAACGACATCAAAGAAGGCGACCTGATCGAGGTCTACCTCATCCGCGAGGTTGCTCGCACGTAATCCGGATGCGACCACATCCCCAGGGGTGCAGCCAATGACAACTCCACGCATGCTCAGGGTCAACTCGATTCTCCGCGAAGTGTTGGCCGAAGAGGTGGAGAAGCTGAGCGACACGCGTCTCGAACTGGTCTCGATCACGGGTGTCGATACCGCTCCCAACCTGCGCAAGGCAGTCGTATTCGTCGACGCACTGGCAGAGGACAAAGACGGCGTGCTCGAGGCCCTGCGCGCCGCTGGGCCGAGGCTGCAGAGGGCGATCGGCCGCGAGGTCCGTATCAAGTACACGCCGGTGCTGGAGTTCGAGATCGACAGTGGCGTGGTGGCCGGAGAGAGGATCGAGCAGATCCTGCGCGATCTGCAACCAGGTGAGGAAGAGTGAGCGCCGACTTGGGCCGGTTGATAGCGGAGGCCGCCAAGGTCCTGGAAGAAGCTGAAGAGATCACCTTTGCATGCCACGTGGGCCCCGACGGCGATGCGCTCGGCTCGATGATGGGTCTTGCAATCGCTGCTGAGAATGCGGGCAAGAAGGTCATCACTTCCTTTGGATCGCCCTTCATCATTCCCGAGAACCTGTCGTTCGTGCCGACTGTGGGCCTGGTCCCACCGGACGAGTTTCCGGAGAACCCGGGAGTCATGGTCGTGCTCGACGCCGGAAGTGCCGATAGGCTCGCTGAGCTCGGCCACCATGCCGGCAATGCAAGCACCCTCATCGTGATAGACCACCACGTGACCAATGAGGGATTTGGCGACATCGGGATCGTCGATGGGGAAGCTGCCGCGACGGCCGAGCTCGTGGCCGAACTGCTTCGGGAGCTGCGCTGGCCAGTCACTGCTGAGATCGCGACGTGTTTGCACACTGCGTTGGTCACCGACACAGGTCGCTTCCAGTACTCGGCGACCAAGCCATCGACCTTTCAGCTCGCTGCTGGTCTCGTCGCCGCAGGCGCCAACACCGACTACATCGGCCAGTATGTGTATGAGCGGGCGCCGTTCGGCTATCTCCACGCCGCGGGAGCTGCCCTGTCGAGGGCTCAGTTGGACGAAGATGCGAGCGTGGTCTCAACCGTCATCACTGCCGACGACCTGAAGAAGGCGGGGATTGACTGGGGGGACATCGACAATCTCATCAACACCATCCGACTCCCTGTCGAAGCGGATGTGTCTGTCCTCGCCAAGACCCACGATGACGGCCGTGTGAAGCTGAGCATGCGATCGCGGGGCGGGACCGATGTCGGGGCCATCGCTGCCGGTCTTGGTGGCGGGGGCCACCGCTTTGCGGCTGGAGCCACGGTGGAAATGACCGCAGACGAGGCAATCTCCGCGGTGATCGCCGCCGTGAAGGCCGCGAAGTGACGACTGGATTCCTGGTCGTCGACAAGCCGCGCGGTATCACGTCGAATGCAGTCGTGGGCAGGGTGAAGAGGGCCACCGGAGAGAGGAAGGTGGGCCACGCCGGCACCCTCGACCCCTTGGCGACAGGCGCTGTGGTCGTCGCCATAGGGCGGGTCACGCGTCTGATCAGGTTCTTGCAAGATCAACCCAAGGAGTACGTCGCTACCGCTCGATTCGGCGTATCGACCGACACGCTCGATGCAGATGGTGAAGTCGTCGCCCGGGAGCCTATGGAGTTCGACATCGCCGACCTGGAGGAGGTGCGGGATCGGTTCGTCGGAGAGATTCACCAGGTACCTCCAATGGTCTCGGCTCTAAAGCATGAGGGACGAAGGCTCTATGAGCTGGCGCGCGAAGGTGTCGTGATCGAGAGGGAAGCCCGGCAGGTGCAGATCCACGAGCTCGAGTTCGAATCGGTGGGGGACGGCCCATACCCGGAGGTCACCTTCAGGGTCGTTTGCGGGAAGGGAACCTATGTGCGCAGCCTCGCCGACGACATCGCCGCCACATTGGGAGGGTCCGCTCACCTGACGGAGTTGAGAAGGCTGCGAATTGGCTCTCTCGATGTCGATCGGCTCGGCATCCACGCCGATCGGCTCGAAGGCTGGAAATCGAAGCTTCTCACACCGAATCAAGCCCTTTCCGACCTCGCCGGTGTCGAGGTGGACGCCGAGACGGCTGCGGCGGTGACTCATGGCACCCGATTCGTTGGATCGAGCATGAGTGACGCGCCCGAAGACGAGCCGTTCCGCGTGATCGGAGACGACGGGCGCCTGCTTGCGGTCTACACGAGGCACGGCGACACGAGCCGGGCCGAGGTGGTTCTCGCCTGATGCGCGTGCTCAGCGGTAGCTTCGTCGGCTGGCAAAGCCAGTCGGATCCCGGCTCGGGCACCCTCGGGGTGTTCGACGGCGTGCACGTCGGGCACAGAGAATTGCTGTCCCGGGCCTTCGAGCCCGAGGGCGCCGCGACGGTTGTGACATTCGACCCCCATCCGGTCGAGGTCCTGGCGCCAGGCACCACACCGAGGCTCCTGACAACCATCGAAGAGAGGCTTGATCTCCTCGAAGAGGCAGGTGCGGAGGTCGTGGCCGTTCTCGATCTGGGCGAAATTCGCTATTTCAGCCCTCAGGAATTCGTCGATCGGATACTCGTGGAGCGACTCAATCTCAGGTCGCTGACCATAGGAAGCGACTTCCACTTCGGTAAGGATCGAGCGGGCGACGCCGCCTTCCTCAGTACGGCGGGACGAGTTGCCGGGTTTGACGTTCACGTCGTCGACCTGATCGCCGAGGGCGGGGTGACCGTCTCGAGCTCTCGCATCAGGAACCTCATCGAGCTTGGCTCTGTGGCCGACGCGGCAACGCTCCTGGGGTCCCGATTCGCCACCACCAGCGCTGTCGTTCATGGCGACAATCGGGGCCAGGCGATCGGCTATCCGACGGCCAATCTCCTCCCGGTGGCGCGCAAAGTGGTTCCCGGCGACGGCGTCTACGCCACCATCGCCACAGTCGGTGGTATTTCTCGCATGGCGGCTACGAACGTAGGCACGAGGCCAACCTTTGGCGGCGGTGCGAGGATCATCGAAGCTCACATCCTCGATTTCGAAGATGACATATACGGCGAGGATCTCACCGTTGAGTTCGTCGAGCGTCTTCGCCCGGAGCTCGAGTTCGCGTCCGTCGAAGAGCTGGTTGAGCACATGGACGACGACGTGCGACGCGCAAGAGAGATTCTCGATACGGTTATGGGTTGAAGATGAGGATCTGTTATTCTTCTGAGAGTTCCCCTCACCGATTCAGGTTTTACGCGCAATGAAGACACCAACAGAGATCGTTGCCGAGTACGGCACACACGAGAGCGACACCGGATCTCCCGAGGTCCAGGTGGCCCTGCTCTCGGAGCGGATCAACCACCTCACCGAGCATCTACGCGAGCACAAACATGACCACCACAGCCGTCGTGGGCTCTTGATGATGGTCGGCAAGAGGCGTCGACTTCTCGACTACCTACGTCGAGAGGACGTCGAGCGCTACAGGGCGTTGATCGCCAAACTCGGTCTACGCAGATAACTTTCAGTGAGGAGCGGCAATCCCGCTCCTCACGTATATGCGGGCCAGATCGGCCCGCAGAGCTTCAGCCACAGTGGCTGAGATCACAACATGAAATGAGCCGGCCCCGGTTGTCAGTGGCGATGTCTCGCAAGTGCCTCGAACGAGACATGACTACTGCCAACAGGACCCGGCTCCTGACAAAGGAGCAATAGTGCCTGAATTCAAAGTAAGCGGCACCATCGGCGACAAAGAAGTCTCTCTGAGCACGGGCAAATTGGCCCAGCAGGCAGATGGAGCGGTCGTCGCCACCCTCGGCGGAACGCAAATACTCGTAGCCGCCACAGCAAGCAGGACTCTGCGCGAAGGCGCGGACTTCTTCCCTCTCACGGTCGACTTCGAGGAGCGGATGTACTCGGTGGGGAAGATCCCCGGGTCCTTCTTCCGGCGCGAGGGTCGTCCCAGTGAGCAAGCGATCCTGACCTGTCGTCTCATCGATCGGCCACTGCGGCCCTCATTCGCCGAAGGCTTTCGCTGCGAGACTCATGTCGTAGCGACCAGCCTCTCTGTCGACGGCCAGCAGGCTTTCGACGTCATCGCACTCAACGGCGCATCCGCTGCGCTCACCGTCAGCCCGATTCCATTCGAGGGCCCGATAGGTGCAGTGCGAGTTGCCCTCAAGAAGGGTGAGTGGGTCCCGTTCCCGACTGCCGACGAACTGGAGGAGTCGGTGTTCGAGCTCACCGTCGCCGGTCATCGCAACAGCAACGGCGAGATCGACATCACGATGGTCGAGGCCGGGGCCACCCCCGAAGGGCTGCGCCTGATTGCCGATGGCGATCAGCCCTCGGACGAGGAGACCGTCGCCCGAGGTCTCGAGGAGTCCAAGCAATACATCGGCCAGATGATCGACATGCAGCTCGAGCTTCGGTCCAAGGTCGACATACCAACCGTGGAATTCCCGCTCGCTGTCGACTACAGCGATGAGATGTACAGCAGAGTGGAGTCTCTCGCCTCGCCGAGGATCGCCGAGGTCGTCAAGATCGCCGGCAAGCAGGAGCGACAGAACGCCGAGAAAGAGGCGCTCGAAGCAGTAGTCCAGGACCTGGCCATCGAAGAGGACAACACGGATGCCCTTCGCGAGGCCAAGAACGCTTTCCGGTCCGTCTTCAAGAAGATGGCCCGCGAGCGCGTTGTCAACGAGGGCGTCCGTCTCGACGGCCGCGGATTGACCGATGTTCGCCCGCTGACCGTGGAGATCGGTGTGGTCGACAGGACGCACGGCTCTGCCCTGTTCCAGCGTGGAGAGACTCAGGTCTTGAACGTCACAACTCTCGGGATGCTCAAGATGGAGCAGATGCTCGACACCCTCGCCAACGAGGAGTCGAAGCGCTACATGCACCACTACAACTTCCCTCCGTTCTCAACGGGTGAAACCGGGTTCATGCGCGGACCGAAGCGCCGGGAGATCGGGCACGGTGCACTGGCCGAGAAAGCCGTGCTGCCAGTTGTCCCCGATTCCGACGACTTCCCCTACGCGCTGCGACTCGTCTCCGAGGTGCTCGCATCCAATGGTTCCTCCTCCATGGCATCGGTGTGCGGATCGTCACTTTCCTTGATGGATGCAGGCGTTCCCATCACGGCACCAGTTGCCGGTGTGGCCATGGGGCTCATCCACAATGACGGGAAATTCGTGACATTGACCGACATCCTTGGAGCCGAGGACGCCCTTGGCGACATGGACTTCAAGGTCGCCGGCACAGCAGATGTCATCACGGCTCTGCAACTCGACACGAAGATCGAAGGCCTTCCCTCTGAAGTCCTGAAGAATGCGCTGTCTCAGGCTCGAGATGCCCGACTGCACATCCTCAAGGCGATGACCGACGTGATTGCCGAGCCCAGGAGCGAGATGAACGAGTGGGCTCCCCGCATCGAATCGATCGAGGTGCCGAAGGACAAGATCGGTGAGATCATCGGCCCCAAGGGTGCCGTCATCCGCGAGCTCGAAGAAGAGACCGGTGCGAACATCGAGATCGAAGAGGCCGACGGCAAGGGAATCGTCCGAATTGCTTCTGCCGATGGAGCAGCTCTGGCAGCCGCCAGAGAGCGAGTCACCCAGATCGCCTTCCCGCCCGAGGCCGAGGTCGGCGAGGAGTACGACGGAAAAGTCGTCGGAATCACCAAGTTCGGCGCCTTCATCAACATCCTTCCCGGCAGGGACGGCCTCCTTCATATCTCCCGAATCGATGGCTCCAAGCGAGTCGAGAACGTCGAGGACTACCTCTCCGAGGGCGATGAGCTCCAGGTGAGGGTGCGTGAGATCGATCGTGGCAAGGTGAGCCTGGAATTGGTTAACGCACTGCCCGGAGCAACGCTGCCTGATGGCGATTCGTCGCCGCGAGGCGGCGGAGGCGGTGGCGACCGCAACGGTGGCCGGGGCCGAGGTGGCGATGGCGGCGGTGGCCGCAATCGTGACCGGAATCGCAATCGTGACCGTGACCGCGACAGTGGTCGCGGAAAGCACGAGAAGTCCGAGTCGACAAAGAAGGGCTCGGGTGAGCGACGAGCGGCACCGAGCTTCGAGATGGATTCCAACTGAAGCCACGAACGCTTGATTGAGAGGGCGGCCGATCGGCCGCCCTCTCTTCTATTCAGAGACGCTGGGCCCTACTTAGACTTCGACGACCATGACGGAGACCCCTCAAAGCAAACCAACGCGTCGGCGCAAGCTGCCCGGCGGTCTGGCGGTTGCGGCTGCGCTCGTCGCCGGCGGTGGGGTGCTCCTTCGGCCGCCGGTTGGTAACGCTGCCCAGTCCGAGGCGCAGCTTTCTGGCGGGGTGTCCTTCTGGGTGGCATTCGTCGTCGGAGGCGTATTGATCGGCCTGGTTGCAGTCATCATCAACGTCTTCAGCAGGACTGCTCGCCTGGTGGCGATCCTCGTCGTTGCGACGCTGATCGTCCTCTTGACCATCGCTCTCGGAGAGCTGAATGTGGAGACAACCGGCCTGCTCGGCTACGGCTTCGTCGCCGGCGGGATCCTCGTCGCGGTCGGTGTGATGTTGGCCGACACAATCGGGCGAGTCGACTGATTCCAGATGCCTGAGCTGCCCGACATCGCCGTCTACATCGAGGCGCTGGAGCGGGAGTTCCTCGGCGAGACACTGATCGGGGTGCGCATCGCCTCGCCGTCGGTGCTCAGGACGTTTGACCCTCCCTACGACGCACCAGTTGGCCAGAGCGTCACGGGGTTTCGCCGCATCGGAAAGAGGATTGTCTTCGGGTTTCCCGACGACCTGTTCGTGGTCATCCATCTCATGGTCGCGGGGAGGCTCCGTCTCGAAGCCGCGGGCAAAGCGATACCGAAGAAGGTGGGTCTGGCGGCTTTCGACTTCGACAGGGCGTCGATCGTTCTCACAGAGCAGGGGACCAAGCGCCGTGCCGGCATCTGGGTACTCAAAGGTGAAGAAGCCTTGGGAGATGAGGACAGAGGCGGCATAGAGCCCCTGGAGGCATCGCCGTCTGAATTCAAGAAGGCCCTCACCCGTGAGAATCGAACTCTCAAGCGTGCGCTGACCGATCCTCGGATCTTCTCAGGTATCGGCAACGCCTACTCCGATGAGATTCTGTGGTCGGCGCAGCTGTCGCCGGTGAAGCGGACCGGCCAGCTGAACGATGAGGAAATCGCCTGGCTCCACGGTGCGGTGGTCGAGTCGCTCGAAGGATGGACACAACGTCTCCGTGAGGAGGTCGGGGACGGTTGGCCCTCAAAGGTGACCGCTTTCCGCCCGGACATGGCCGTTCACGGAAAGTATCAGGAGCCATGCCCGCGTTGTGGCTCGCCTGTGCAGCGCATCGTCTATGCGTCAAACGAGACCAACTACTGCGCCACCTGCCAGACCGACGGAAAGCTCCTCGCCGACCGATCGCTCTCGCGCCTGCTCAAAGACGACTGGCCGAAGACGATTGAGGAGCTGGAGGAGCCCTGACAGTGGCCGACGAGCCAATTGTTCCCGATGCTGGTGACTTCGGGCGGCAGCGGCCCATGCCCTCCAGGCGAATGTGGCTTGCGGGCGCCGCCGCCGGCGTTGTTGTGATTGCAGGCTTGTTCGTGTCGCTTCTCGCACCTGGCTCTGAGGTCTCTCCGACAACGGTCGCCGCCGGTGGGGCGCCCTTTGCAGGTGACGTCGGCGCATCGTATGGACGAAGCTGGCTCGAGGCGGTGCGTCTCGACGATATCGACCTATGGGGCCAGTTGACTCATCCCGATTCGGCAATGCGGGAGCTACCCGAGCTTGCGGTCCTGGCAGATCCCTCAGCTGACGTGATCGTCGATCAGGTGCCCTTCGGGTCGTTGTCGCAGCCACAGCTCTGCTATCTGATACGAGGCAGCGATAGTCAGGAGACCGGATCTCTCGTCTTCAAGAGCTCCGGGGGACAGTGGCTTGTCTACGAGATTCGCCCGGGCGTCGACTCTTGTCATGTTCCCGCTCCGATCGACCCGTGATCAGTCCTTTCTTCTCCGGCTGACTTCCTCAGCGATTGGCTCTCCGGAATCCCTTTCTCTCACAGCCTGCTGAAAGCCGACCTCTTCGGACCTTTCCTTGAACCAGATGCCTTCAGGAGAGTGACGAGTGATGCCGTCGAACAGCGTGGCAAGCATCTGGGTCGACTGAAGGCCCATGTTGTCGTAGGCCTGGTTCACCATCAGCTTCTGCATCATCAGCTGATTGCGCGGAACGCCTTTGATTCGGTCGACCAGCCGGCTCACCCGCTCGTCCAGCTCAGCCTCGGGAACGGCATCGATGACGAGGCCCATCTCCTTCGCCTCCGACCCGGCGATGAGGTCCCCTGTGAGGAGCATTCGCTTGGCCCGCTCGGCTCCGATGCGGTAGACCCACATCGCAGTGGTCGGACAGCCCCACACCCGGGTGGGCGGGTACCCGATCTTGGCGTCGTCAGCCATGACTATCAGGTCGCAGCACAGAGCCATGTCAGACCCCCCGGCGACGGCATAGCCGCGGATCTTGGCCACCGTGGGCTTGTAGGAGCGCCACAGAGACATGAAGTCCTGGGTGTTCCGGTACATGAGGTCGAAGTCGATCATCGGGTCCCAAGGCATGTCCTGGGTGAGCGGAGTCTCCGGGTTCTCCGCGTACTCTTTCAAGTCATAGCCGGCACAGAATGCTCTTCCGGCGCCGGTCAAGACGATCACGTGGACGTCGTCGTCGTGGTTTGCCTCTTCGACAGCGCTGCGGATCTCTCCGGGCATGGTGTCGTTGATGGCGTTGAGCCGATCGGGGCGATTCAGTGTGATTGTGGCGACGCGTTCGGCCGTCTCATAGGTGATGGTGGAGTAGCTCATCCAGCGAGGATATCCGCGCTTGTGTCTCGAACATATGTTCGATAGTGTGAAGTGCCCTATCGAGCTCGAAGCGGAGTCAGAAAAATGGGCAAACTGGAGATCGATCTAGCCGCACCTCTCCTCGACGGCCCGCGAGAGAGCGACTTCTTGCGGCTTCAGCCCGGGAAAATCACCGAGTTGGTCGGTGAAACCGGGGCAGGTCTCACCCGTATCGGGTTGAGTCTGCTTGCTGAGCCGTCACGGTCCGGCCCGGTGGTCGTGGTCGACACGAGGGGATGGATCTCTCCCGAAGCTGCTTGGGAAACCGGCGTCGAGGCGGAGAGCCTGGTGATCGTCCGCTGCCACGAACGCCCGTTGTGGTCCAGAGTCACAGCCGCCTTGATCGAAGGTGTCCCTGCGGTATTCGCAGAGGTGCCGGTGGGGATGAAGGATCAAGATCTGCGCCGTCTCGGTGCCCTGGCCAGGGCACGCAAGACCCTGGTTGCTTTCCGGCCAATGGGCCCGCGGCTCCCGGCGGGTGTGTCCCACCTCCGTCTCCGTTCTCTCGGCATCACCTGGGAAGGGGCCGACAGAGGTCATGGGAAGTTGAAGGGTCGCCGCATCCTCCTCGAAGCCTCCGGGAAAGGGGCAGGTGGGATCACGAGACGGTTCGAAGTGGAGGATGGCGGTCGAAAGATCGAACAGGTCGAAGATGAGAGCAAGAACCCTCTGCGTCTGGTTTCCGATGTGGTCGCTGACCAGGCCAGACGCGCCGCAGGATAAGCCGCTACTGGTCGTCGACGATCGGGTTACGGCCGCTACGCCGGAGGTGCTCGAGGCTGGCGTGACCCTAGGGATGCCGAGACGGGAAGCAGAGGCACTCGCACCCTTTGCCACCGTCCTGACCCGGGATGTGGGTGAGGAGGCGCGACGCTTCGAGGCGGTGATCGAGGTGATAGAGGCCCTGATACCCAGAGTCGAAGTCGTCGAGCCCGGGCTTCTCTTCGTACCGGTCGGGGGAGCGGTTCGCTTCTACGGCGGGGAAGACATCATTGCGATGAAGGTGGCCGAAGGCATAGCCGGATACGGTGAGGCTCTGGTTGGCATAGCCGACGGCCCCTTTGCCGCCAGATGGGCCGCGGCCCGGTCAGCGGTCGGTGATCCAGTGATCGTCGAGGACACTCTGCGGTTCTTGCGCTCTCTCGATTTGGAGACACTGCGTGAGGGTGTTGCCAGCGACTCACTGATAGCGACGTTTCGATGGCTTGGCATCTCGACTCTCGGCGACCTTGCCGGCTTTCCCCGCGATGCACTCGCCACGCGGTTTGGCCACGAGGGCGTTTTGGCCCACAAGTTGGCCAGTGGTGAAGACCGCAATGCGCTTCCACGGGAGATCGCCGATGAGCTCTCTGTGGAAATGGAGTTCGAAGACCCGTTGGAGCATGTCGATGCGGTTGCCTTTGCCGCTAGGAACATCTCAGAGCGGATGCTGCAACGCCTCCGATCGAACGGCGTGGCTCCTCATCAGGTCTCGATCCTCGCCCAACCTGCATTGGGTGAGGCGAGGGAGAGGATCTGGCGATCGGCCGATCCGTTCACAGAGAGGGCATTGACCGACCGGGTCTGGTGGCAGCTTCGCGCATGGGTCGAAGCCGGAGGAGTACCGGGAGGCATAACGCGGATCAGGATCGCTCCCTTCGATCTGTCCGGCGATGGCCGGCAGCTCGGCATCTTCGGTGACGAGGCGGCGCGAATCGAGGCAGAGCGAGCTCTGGCGAGGGCCCAGTCGCTTCTCGGCCCGGATGGTGTTCTCGAAGGCCGTCCTCAGGGCGGCAGGATGCCGGCCGAAAGGGTGGCTTGGTCGCGTTGGAACGAGTCTGCTGCAGAGATCGAAAGGGATCCAGGAGCTCCATGGCCGGGTTCCACTCCCAAGCCATCACCCGCCCTCGTCCCGCCGCGTCTTCGACCGCTCGAAGTCGAATGGGACGATGGCATGCCCTCCCGGGTGCGGCTGGGGACGAGGTGGGAGCCGGTCCTCACCTGGAGTGGGCCCTGGCGTCTCAGCGGACGCTGGTGGGCGGGGGAGCGCGACGCTGATCGGTACCAGATCGTCACGTCGGCAGGTGCGTTGCTCTGTGTTGTCGCCAACGGCAAGAGCTACCTCGCCGGCGTGTATGACTGAAGCTCAGGCGTTCGCCGGAGCCGGCGGTTGTGCGCTCTCCGCCTCTCGCTTCGAACCAACAACAGCAGCGAACACGGCCCACGCCCACAGCACAGCGAGAACCCCGTAGACGAGCAGTGGCACCGGCGCCGGCACCTCGAAATGAATCAGGAGCGTCCTGACGTTGGTGATGAGAATCAAGCCACCAACCACCGTCCCGAGGATCCTTGGTCTCACCCGGGCCACCAGCAACGCGGCCACCGGGGCCGCCACCGCTCCACCGGCAAGGAGCGCGGCCGCGATCGTCCAGTCCACTCCATCGCCGCCCAGGTTCACCAGGAACCCCACACTGGCCGCGACAGAAACGAGAAACTCGCTGGCGGAGACCGAGCCGATCACTTTCCTCAGCTCCGTGCGACCTGAGATGAGCATCGTTGGTGTCGCGATCGGCCCCCAGCCACCTCCGCCTGTGGCGTCGATGAAGCCGGCGATGAGACCGAGCGGGGCGAGAAAGCGACCCCTGCGACCGAAATTCGACTTCGGTGTGGTCAGCCCCCGAAACGCGAAACGGATCAAGAGCACGGCTCCGAGGACGAGGAGGATCGATGACATCACAGGCCGACCCACGGCTGTCGATATGTTGGAGAGAAGTGTTGCCCCGAGAAAGGCGCCTGCGGCGCCGGGGACGCCGAGACGAAGGACGACCTTGCGATCTATGTTCCCGAACCTCCAATGCGAGGCTCCCGAGATCAGGCTCGTGCCGACTTCGGCGAGATGCACTGAGCCGGAGGCAAGAGCAGGAGATGCCCCCCAGGCCACGAGCAGCGTCGTCGATGTGACGCCGTACGCCATCCCCAAGGAGCCATCCACAAGTTGAGCCGCCAGGCCGATCAACGCAAGGATGATCAGAGAAGGCACCGCACCACCCCCACGAAACGAAACTGAGTCAGGGAGATAATACCTGGCCAGGGGACGGGTCAAGCCGTTGCGGCCCTCTCTCAGACCCGGATCGAACCGCCCATCTCGGTCACGTGATTGGCGATGATCGTGTACACCTTCTTCGTCAGGTCACCGGCATCCGAATGGGTCATTCCCTCCGTCGGGATGGGCTTGTCGACAACCACAGACACAGGGCCGCCGCGGATCCAAAGGGTTCCGGGCTTCCAGGCCTCGTAAGTTCCATGGATCGTCACAGGAAGAATGGGCAGCTGGCTGGCGATCGCCATGGTGAAGGCGCCCTTCTTGAACGGGTCGAGAGCACCGTCCCGGGGCCTCGTGCCTTCCGGGTAGATGATGAGGCTTCGCCCTTTTTCTACCAGCTCCTTCGATTTTCGGTTGACTTCGGCGTGAACCGCTGACCGGGCCTTGCGATCGACTTCGACTATGCCCACCGCCCTCATGCCTTGGGCGAATAGCGGGATCCGGAAGAGCTCCTTCTTCGCCAGGTAGCGAATCGGAAGCGGGACAGCGAGAAAGCACGCCATGATGTCGAGCGCCGACTGGTGGTTCGCGACGACCACATAAGAACGGCTCGGATCGATCACCTCTTGCCCGACAATCGTGAGCTGCGTGCCCGATGCGGCGAGCCAGGCCCGGCTCCACGCCCGGATCACCCGATCGATCCAAGGCGAGGTCTCGTTGATGAAGGCGATGGTCATGACCACCGGGACGGCGATGACAGTTGCGACGAAGCCCACGAGCGAAGTCACGACCGATCTGAAGAGGGTCCGCACCCAAGCCATGGTCGGAGGCTAGCTGCCGCCTATTGTGCTCTCGGTGGACAAGCGAGAGATCCGCGATCGACTGTCGGAGCTGCCGGCGGTGACTCCGGAGCAGAGCGAGGACGTCGTCAGTCATCTCTTCGAATGGCTGTCACCGCGACTCCCCGGGACCATTGCCTGCTACAGGGCTCTGGGAGACGAGGTGACCCTGGATGGGCTGATCGAAATGCTTCCTGGGTGGCGCTGGATCCTGCCCAGGGTCGAAGATGATGGTTCGCTCACGTGGAGGGATGCCCGGCTGCCTTTGGAGCGCCACGCATGGGGAATGGAACAGCCTCTGGAGTCGGGTCCCATCGTGCCGACGTTTGAGATCGACGTCTTCCTGGTGCCCGGCCTGGCCTTTGACCGCTCGGGAAATCGGCTTGGGCGTGGAGGTGGCTTCTACGACAGAGAGCTAGCGGCGAGGAGAAGCGACGCGATTTCGGTCGGTGTGACAATCGACAGCCGCCTCCTGGATGAGCTTCCTGTCGAGACGCACGACATGCCGGTGATGTTCGTCGCGACCCAATCTGGGGTCATCGAGCCGGCTCCCACCAATTGACTTTCCCGATCTCGACGACAATTGCCGGGCCAGCAGGCGGACGCACCAAGTACTGCTGATACTTGGCCGACAACGCCCTCCTGGCGCTCTCCCACGCCTCGCCCCCGGAAGCTACTCGAGCCTCGCCGTCGATTCGCACCCACCACAGCCGGCCCCAGTCGTCTTCGTAGTGGTCCACCAGGATCGACACGTGCGGGTTCGCCTCGATGTTCGCCAGACGTTGCAGTCGTCTCGTCGACTTGGGCTTGTGGTCGACCATCGAGTACAGCCGCTCGGCCTCTATCGCAAAAGTGATTGCCACTACGTGAGGCGCTCCGGAGGGGCGCGTTGTGGCGAGATGGGCTACGGGATAGGCGGCTGCCCGACCGATCGCACCGTCTCGATCAAGATTCATCGAGCCCCATCGCCACGGCGACGGTTCTCCATCCGAGCTCCCCCCAGACCTCGTGACCCTTGGCGCTGACGTGGAAAAGATCATCCGACCACATATGCCGCTCGTCCCAAACCTCGACAGGACTCTGCCGCTGAGGCACGACGTGTGATCCATGCCGCGCCGCGACACGCTCGTGTGCTGCGTTGAAAGTGAGTGCTCTTCGCGACAGGAGCGTGGCAAGGGGTGGAAACAGGCGAGGAATGGTTCCGAGGTCCCCCACGCCGCTTTGGACGACCACGGCCCCTTGCTCCCTGAATGCGGACACCAGCAGGTCGAGGTTTTGCTCGAATCGGACGGGTGTCACGCCTTTCAGAGCATCATTGGCACCCACCGAGAGGATCACGAGGTCTGGCCCGAAGTCGAGAGCAGGGCCTAGTTGATCGTCGATCAGATTGTGAGCCATCGAGCCACCTACTGCGAACGAGCGAAGCTCCACGAAGTATCCGGCCGTCAGCCGCCGGCAGATATGGGTCACCCATATCTCATGCGGCCCCCCTACTCCTGGAGCCGTGACCGTCGAGTCGCCCAGCACCGCGACCTTCAGGTGGGGGTTCTCCGGGTCGCCAAAGATGTCCGAGGGGTCAAACTCCTCCTGTCTTGGTGACGGCCGAAGGACGGCGTACAGGAGTTCGAGGGAGACGATCGTGAACGCGGCCACGATCGAGCCGTAGACAACGCGATAGAGGAGCCGGCCGAGGAGCGGGAGTTCGAGCCGCTCAGTCAGCGGGTTCGCTCGATTGCTTCTTTCAGGCTGAATCGCGAGGTCCTGGTCAGGTCGACCACCGCCCCTATTTCATCCGAGAAGCCGAGAGGGTCCTCGGGGAAGAATTCGAACAGCTCCCCATCGATGTTGAGGGAGAAGCGGTAGATCGAGGTTCTTTCGGCGCTAACTCGCGACATCGGCCATGAGCCCACCGCGACCGGCCCGGCGAAAATGCGGAGCCGCTTGTCGTCGTCCAGTCGCAATGTGACATGGCTGAGGTCCAGCGAGTCGCCTTGCATTCGTCCTTCGTAGATAGCCATCCCGTCACACAATCTAGTCGCGTTTTTTCCAAGTTGTACCTGGGAATGGAATCGCGCGTCAATCGCTCCTTATGGCGGCGAGGTGGGCGGTCAGGTCCTGAAGAGTGGCGGTATCCAGCTCGAGGCTCGTGAACACCTCATTGATCCGCCTCGTCGCTTGCTCGAGAGTCTTGCGCCCGTCCGGTAGCAGGCGAGCAAGGACGATTCGGTTGTCGTGATCAGCGGGGACCCTCTCGATGAGGCCGTCTCGCTCCAGTCGCTTCACCGCACTGGTGACCGAAGCCGGGTGCACCTGGAGCCTGTCTCCGATCTTGCCCATTGGCAGTTCATTGTCCCGGGCAAAGCCGAGCAGCCTGAGAATCTCGAATCTGGCGAACGTGAGCCCAAACGGGCTGAGCGCCTCCTCGATGCGCGACACGAGTATCCGGTTGACGCGGGTGATCGTGGTGACAGCTGCCATCCCCGGTGCAGCTTCTTCCCAGCCGTGGGCACGCCACTGGCGGGTCGCCTCGGCTATGGGGTCGTCCAGAGTGCTGCCCAGGAAATACTTTGACATCAAACTATTATAACTCGTAGAATGGAAGAGGCAGCGAGACGGCCCCGAATGGATCTAGCCACACCGACCAACAATGTCAGATTCGTCACGGCGACGACCCTCTTCGACGGCCATGACGCGTCAATCAACATCTTCCGCCGCATCCTCCAGTCTTCGGGCGCAGAAGTCATTCATCTCGGCCACAACCGGACCGGCCTTGACATCGTCGAGACCGCCATCGAGGAAGACGCCCATGCCATAGCGGTGACCTCTTACCAGGGCGGCCACAACGAATTCTTCCGCTACATGTGGGATCTCCTGGTCGAACGTGACGCCACTCACATTCGGCTGTTCGGCGGGGGAGGGGGCACGATCCTCCCAGAGGAGGGTGATGCCCTCGCAGAGTACGGGGTCACGCGTATCTACTCGCCCGACGATGGACGGGAGATGGGCCTCACCGGGATGGTCGCCGACATGATCGAGAAATCCGACTTCCCACTCGGCGAGCTCAACGGGTCAGAGCTCGAACACCTGTCAGTGGACAATCGCGCGGTCGTCGCTCGCCTGATCTCAGCGGCCGAGAACTACCCCGACAAGTACACAGATGTCTTCGATGATCTCTCGGCGCGTGCGCGGAGCTCCGAGGCTCCCGTCATCGGCATCACCGGCACCGGGGGATCGGGGAAGTCGAGTCTGGTAGACGAGCTGGTGCGACGGCTCCTGGCCGATTTCGAAGACAAGACAGTCGCCATCATCTCGGTCGACCCGTCGAAGAGAAAGTCCGGCGGCGCACTCCTCGGAGACCGCATTCGGATGAATTCCATTCCGCACCCGCGCGCCTATATGAGATCTCTGGCCACACGTCAACCCAACCTCGCCCTGTCGCCCTACGTCCAGTCCGCCGTTGACATCGTCAAAGCCGCCGGTTACGACCTCGTCTTATTGGAGACGTCCGGTATTGGCCAGTCCGACACCGAGATAGTCGACCTGTCCGATCACAGCATGTACGTCATGACCCCGGAGTACGGGGCGGCGACGCAATTGGAGAAGATCGACATGCTCGACTTTGCCGATCTGGTGGCCATCAACAAAGCCGACAAGCAAGGCGCCCAGGACGCCTTGCGCGATGTCCGCAAACAGTGGAAGCGAAACCATCTCGCCTTCCAGGCTTCTGATGACGAATTGCCAATCCACCTCACGGTCGCCTCGGACTTCAACGATCCGGGCACCAACCGCTTCTACCTAGCCCTTGTCGAAAAGCTCGGTCTCGACTCGACCATGACACTGAACACCGCAGATGAAGGGAAGCATCATGTGGTCCCGCCAAGCCGCGCGCGATATCTGGCTGAGATAGTCGAGGAGATAGAGAGATACGACCGCTGGGTCGAAGAGCAGGCGAACGCAGCGGAACGTCTCTACCGCCTGGAAGGCGCCCGGGAGCATGTAGCTGCGGACGTCCTCTCCGATGCAACCGAAGGGGTGACAGCCGAGAACCGCAGGGCGCTCGAGCGTTGGGACGGTCTGGTGGCTGAGTACGCCGGCGACGAAGTCGTCTATCACGTGCGGGGCAAGGAGATCAAAGTGCCCTTGCATCGGGAGACCCTGAGTCACACCCGGATCCCGCGGGTGGCCTTGCCTCGATACCGCTCCTGGGGCGACCGGCTGCAATGGCTGCTCCAGGAAAACGTGCCCGGCGAGTTCCCCTACACGGCAGGCGTCTTCCCATTCAAGAGGGAGACCGAAGATCCCACCCGGATGTTTGCCGGCGAGGGGCCCCCGGAGCAGACCAACCGTAGATTCCACTATCTCGCTGAAGGCCAGCCGGCCAAGCGCCTGTCGACCGCTTTCGACTCGGTGACCCTGTACGGCGAAGATCCGCATGAACGGCCGGACATCTACGGGAAGGTGGGCAACTCTGGGGTTTCCATCGCCACGCTGGACGATGCGAAGAAGCTGTATTCGGGTTTCGACCTCAGTGATCCCACGACATCGGTGTCGATGACGATCAATGGTCCGGCGCCCATGATTCTTGCCTTCTTCATGAACGCGGCGATCGATCAGGCGTGTGAGAAGCACATCAAGGCAAACGGGCTGGAGGCAGAGGTCGATGCCAGGATCGAGGAGATCTATGCCGGGCGCTCCCGCCCCCAATACCACGGTGAGCTGCCCCCAGGCCACGATGGCCTTGGGTTGATGCTGCTCGGAGTCACCGGTGATCAGGTTCTTCCATCCGACGTCTACGAGAAGATCAAGCTGGAAACAATGGCCCGGGTGAGGGGGACCGTCCAGGCAGACATCCTCAAGGAGGACCAGGCGCAGAACACCTGCATCTTCTCCACGGAGTTCGCCCTGCGGATGATGGGAGACATCCAGCAGTACTTCGTCGACCACGACGTTCGCAACTTCTATTCGGTGTCGATCAGCGGCTATCACATGGCCGAGGCCGGAGCTAATCCGATCACGCAGCTTGCCTTTACCCTCGCCAACGGCTTCACGTTCGTGGAGTACTACCTGGCGCGGGGGATGGACATTGACGACTTCGCACCCAATCTCAGCTTCTTCTTCTCCAACGGGATCGACGCCGAGTACGCCGTGATCGGGAGGGTGGCCCGTCGGATCTGGTCCAAGGCGATCAAACACAAGTACGGCGGTAACGATCGATCACAGAAGCTCAAGTACCACATTCAGACTTCCGGTCGATCCCTGCACGCCCAGGAGATCAGCTTCAACGACATCCGCACGACATTGCAGGCTTTGTACGCGATCTACGACAACTGCAACTCGCTGCACACCAATGCCTACGACGAGGCGATCACCACTCCCACCGAAGAGTCGGTGCGACGAGCGATGGCGATCCAGCTGATCATCAACCGGGAGCTCGGGCTGGCCAAGAACGAGAACCCGCTCCAAGGCTCGTTCATCATCGAGGAGCTGACCGATCTCGTCGAGGAAGCCGTGCTGCTGGAGTTCGAGCGGCTCAACAGTCGCGGGGGAGTGCTCGGAGCGATGGAGCGGCAGTATCAGCGCACCAAGATCCAAGAAGAGTCTCTGTACTACGAGCAGCAGAAGGAGTCAGGCGAATATCCGATTGTCGGGGTCAACACCTTCCTCTCCAAGGAGGGCTCGCCATTCGTGATCCCGACCGAGCTGATCCGCTCCACCGACGAGGCCAAGGATCGTCAGATTGCCAATCTCAGGGCCTTCCAGGAAGGAAACGCTTCTCGGGCCGAGGAGTCTCTCATGGCCCTCCAGGAAGCCGCTATTAACGGCGAGAACTTGTTCGCGGCGCTGATGGAAACCGCCAAGGTGGCCTCGCTCGGCCAGATGAGCAACGCCCTATACGACGTCGGTGGCCAGTACCGCCGCAATATGTAGCGCTACAACGAGAACGCGGGCATTTAACCTGAATCGCCGATGCACCGGATCATCGTCGTAGGCAACTCCGGTTCCGGGAAGACCACCGTGGCCAGAGCGCTCGCCGAGAAGCTCGACTTCCCTTATCTCGAGCTTGACAGCATCTATCACCAGCAGGGGTGGGAGCCTTTGCCCGAAGACGAATTTCGCGTGAGAGTGGCAGACTTCGCCTTGCAGCCATCTTGGGTCATCGACGGGAACTACACGAGTCTCGGTATGAGGGATTTGATATGGCCGGTGGCTGACACTCTCGTTTGGCTCGACTTGTCTCGGGCTGTGGTCATGGGGCGCGTCATTGCGCGAACAGTGAAGCGGGCGATCACCCGCGAGGAGTTGTGGAACGGAAACCGTGAGCCGCTGTCCAACTTCACCAGGTTGGACCCGGAGAAGAACATCATCCGATGGGCATGGACCCGCCACGACCACTACCGACAGAAGTACTCCGAGGCCATCGCCGAGCCCGATGCAGTCCATCTCCGCGTTGTCAGGCTCCAAACGACGAAGGAGGTCGATCGTTTCCTGGAGTTGGCCTCCTAGGGAGCTTCCGCTCGCGCCAGCGCGGCCCGAGCATGTGCGTCGAGGCCCTCGAGACGAGCCAGATGCGCGGCATCCTTGGCGGTGACGGCGTCATCGATCCGTAGCCATGTCGGAGTGCGTATGTAGGTCATTACCGACAGCCCGGACTGGAAGCGTGCGCCGCCACCGGTCGGGAGCACGTGATTGGGGCCGATCCCGTAGTCGGCCAGGGCTTCAGCGGCCTGCGCTCCGATGAAGAGCGAGCCGTAGGAGTCGATGTCTGCTGCAAGC